>NZ_JABUEX010000034.1:0-31287 GCF_013314835.1 Syntrophothermus sp. | reverse complement strand
CACTTACATCAACCTGAATTCAATTTTCGAAAGCAACCCCACGTTTCAGGTCGGACCCGATTTACTACAACGTAATTTATGCTCATCCGTTGAACATCGGCCCTCATCGCTCTACTATTCGGAGTCAGGCACCAAACACCTGCTTAGACCGCAATCTGAAGCCTGTCTTCCAGCAAACTTCCAAACTGATTTCGGTCCAGTGTCTCTTCTTCCAAAAGTTTTTCCGCAACCAATTGCAAGACCGAGTAGTTCTGGACTAGAAGTTCCTTGGTTTTATCCTCCAATTCCTTTATGATCCTGCTGCACTCGTTGTACATAACTTCCTGAGGAATGTCCTCAACATGAACTACCCCCAAAGGAGATAAACCGCTCACCACTATTTGGCGTGCTATCTCCCACGCCTGCTCGAAGTCACTCTTGGCCCCAGTACTCCGGCTACCAAACCATATTTCTTCACTGATAGCCCCGGCCAGGGCAACCATAATCTGCCCGCATAGCTCATCCCAGGTGTAAAGATACTGGTCGTCCTGCGGTGACTTCCGCATGTACCCTAGAGCCTGTCCTCTCGGCACCACCGTAAGTGAAGAAACCGAACCTGGCTGTAGTAACTCGCTGACCAGAGCATGTCCAGATTCGTGCACACCTACCCGCCGGAGCTCCTCGTCTGTCGGTGTTCTTTCCAGTTTTTCTCCTAAAATAACTTTATCCACCGCCTCTCTAAAATGGCGGTGATGTATCTTTTTGCTTCCTTCCCGGAAAGCCAAAATAGCGGCTTCGTTGGCCAAACTCTCTAGATGCGCCCCCGAAAACCCGAAAGTAACCCGTCCCAGGTCTTCCATGTCGACATCATCGGCCAGCGGTTTGTTGCGGGTGTGTATCTCGAGAATCCTGATTCGCCCCTTTTTGTCAGGCAGGCTGACCATCACTTGGCGGTCGAACCGTCCCGGTCTTAGTAAAGCCGGATCCAACATGTCAGCCCTATTGGTCGCCCCGACTACCAACAGCCTGGTCTCATCGTCGGGCATCAACCCGTCCATTTCTACTAGCAATTGGTTGAGCGTCTGGTCATACTCCATATGGCTTTGATGAGAACCCCTTCGCGCTCCCAAGACTTCCAGTTCGTCAATAAAAAGTATGGCACTGTTCCTTCCCGACATACGCGCTTTTTTACGGGCCTCACTGAACAGCTGTCGCACCCGTTTTGCTCCTACTCCGGCGTACATTTCAATAAACTCGCTGCCCGAAGCTGCCAGAAACGATGATTTGGTATAACTGGCTGCTGCCCTGGCCAACAGAGTCTTACCTGTGCCCGGTGGCCCTACCAACAGGATTCCCTTCAAGGGGCGAATGCCCATTTCCAGAATTTCAACAGGTCGTAGAAGAAACTCCAAAGCCTCTCTTAGCTCCTTAATAGCAGAATCCTGTCCGCCTATGTCATCGAAGGTAATCAAACCTCCGACCTGTTCGCGGGAATCCAATCCTTTGAAACCCCCGGTTCCTTGCATCTGATAAAAAAAATAAAAAGCCACTATAATCCCGGCAAAAAAGATGAAAGGGAGAACATTAACCCCCAGAACAGCCAGAAAAATCAAGATGCCAATGCCTGACCCTAGGGCGATTTCGCGTGACACATGTACCTACCTCCCCACCGCTGGTTCAGAGCTGTTATCCTCTCCTCTTTTTATAACCTCATACAGGTAATGTCCCTGTTTGTGCAATTGAAGGTACAGGTTGTCTTCATCAACGCTCAACTTGTACTTCAATTGGTGTTCTCTAGCCACTTTATTAATTTCTTGGTTCAGCCACAGAAAAGAATTATTGGCTATGCCCTGGTAAAGGTAGAGTTGAAGTCCGCGGTAAACTTCCTCAAGCTCCTGGTTCCTCGTGTCTTTGATTTGCAAAGAGTAATTTCCTTCCCCAAACCGTTCCTTAGCCAACTTATCGACATCTCTGTAACTAGGCGCGAAGTCTTCCATATCCTCCAATGTAACTGTGACAGTTACTTTATGGTTTTCTCTATTGATCTCGACTTCTTGTACTCCGGGTATCCGGCTCATCTCTTCCTGAACCGGTTTTTCGACAAGATAACGGTTGTACAAGCTATACCCAGCCATCGCTACGCCCAAGGTAACCACAAAGGCGATCACGGCTACCGGTGCTTTGAAGTCCTTCCACACTGTCCAACACCTCAGACTGATTATAGCACAAGCTAATCCCGAAGCTCCCCGTGAATCCCTGGAAACACCGGCATGATCATGAAAGGAAGGTTACTTCCAGCGCCAAAAATACTGGAGGCCGGAAGCAACAGTAAGGACAACGGCGAGGTACATAGCCCAATCTCCGATGGGCCAGGACAACAGCGAACGATAGAAATCCTCAAGAATCACCAGGATTACGGCCACAATCTGGGCTATGGTCTTAAGCTTACCGAGGGATCCGGCCGGAATTATAACCCCTTCTTCCGCCTTCACCGCCCGCAACCCCGTCACCGCGAATTCACGTC
This sequence comes from Syntrophothermus sp., assembly GCF_013314835.1. Taxonomy (NCBI): domain Bacteria; kingdom Bacillati; phylum Bacillota; class Clostridia; order Eubacteriales; family Syntrophomonadaceae; genus Syntrophothermus; species Syntrophothermus sp. The sequence continues at coordinate 28,784 of NZ_JABUEX010000034.1, read as the reverse complement.
CCAAAATAACTACCGCCACCCAAGCAGCGACTTGACCCAGCTGGACCAAGCTGATAAGTGCCGAAGTAATGAGCAACTTGTCGGCAAGCGGGTCAAGGATTATCCCCAGTTTCGTTACCTGTTTACGCCTGCGGGCTATATAACCATCCAGGCTGTCGGTTACCGCTGCCATGACAAAAACCCCGGCTGCCAAATAATTGCCGTACTGGATTCTGGTTAGCAAAAAGAACATAAAAACCGGTACCAAGAATATTCGGAAAACAGTAAGTACATTGGGTAAGTTGAACGGGCTCGCACTGGGCCCAACGCTCGCCTGGACCCTAGATTTTCGGTTCGACATCCCTACTAGAGACCTCTTTGTGCGTAACCTCACCTTATATCTTGCGCTCATTTCCACCTGCGGCAACGCCTCCCCCTTTCAATACCAGGTTATACTGACCTCCAACTCATCGCAAGCATTTTACTCGACTACCTCCGCGGTAACGTCGTAACCCTTACTGTCAACTAACCTCGCTTTCACCATTTGACCAACTTGTAAAGGTTTTGCCGACTTAAGGATGGTTATACCGTCAACTTCTGGAGCCTGGTAATAGCCCCGCCCCCAGTAGACTCCCGGCCTGGTGCAACCCTCAACCAGTATCTGCTCCACCTTTCCCGTGCGACGTCGGTTGAGTTCAGATGTGATGGCAGACTGTATTCTCATAATCTCGCGCCAGCGCCGCTGTTTTTCCTCCTCCAGAACATCATCTTCCCAACGGGCAGCCGCTGTCCCTTCCTCCTCTGAATACATGAACGCTCCCAGCCAATCAAAACCGGTTTCCTTAACGAAGGAGCAAAGGTTTTCAAAACTCGACTCGCTTTCTCCTGGAAAACCGACCATGACCGTCGTGCGTAGAACCAGGCCCGGCAGCCGGCGGCGTAAATCTTCGATCAGAGACACCAGGTATGAACGCGAATATCCCCGCCCCATACGCTTCAAAGTGGAATCATCAGCGTGCTGAATCGGCAGATCCAGGTACGGAATCACTCCGGGCTCTCTTCCTATAACCTCCACCATCTCAGGAGTGACATGAAGCGGGTGGGCATACATGACCCTGATCCACTCTATGCCCTCGATCCGAGACAGGTTTTGTAACAGCAAAGCCAAGCTGAGGTTTTTTTCAAGATCCTGCCCGTACATGGTGGTATCCTGAGCTACCAGCACCAGTTCCTTGATGCCTAAACCAGCCAGCTTCTGCGCTTCTTCCAGTATATCCGAAAGAGGGCGGGAGCGAAAAGGCCCCCTAATCAGGGGAATGGCGCAGTAAGAACAGCGGTTGTCACAACCTTCGGCTATCTTCAGATAAACCCATCCGGGCGGAGTGCTGAGCACCCTGGGCCCGCTCTCCCGAAACCTGTTGGGCAATTCGCCGACCAAACAGCACCTTTCCCCGGTTTGCACCCGGGCGACTACTTCTGCAATCCGAACAAAATCGGATACCCCCACTAATGCGTCGATCTCTGGGATCTCTTCCTGCAATTCTCTCGCGTATCTCTGCACAAGACAGCCAGTGGCTATTATCTTTTTGACATTTCCTTTATCTTTCAACAGGGCCACCTCGAGCAAGGTGTTGATTGCTTCCTCCTTGGCCGGTGTGACAAACCCACAGGTATTGACGATAACTATGTCTGCCTGGTCCATTTTATTCACCACCAGGTAACCCTCTCGCTTCAGAAGGCCCAGCATCACCTCTGTATCCACCCTGTTCTTTGGGCACCCTAAGCTGATGAACCCCACTCTGGTTTTCACTGCCGAACACTCCCCGATATGAGCAATATAAAAAGCGGGTTGATGCAACCCGCCGCATCCGTTCCCGTCCTTCTAAGATCCGCTCGTAAAAACCTTATCTCTGATAACCTCGCGTGATTTGCCTAAATAACCAAGTTCCTTGCCATCTACTGTTACCAATATCCCCCCTGCATTCCCTATGGTCAACGTTACCTTATAACCTTGCACCTGAGTCTCTTCATTTGGGTTCATTATGCCGGAAAAAGCGCGTTCACCGTTTACGTATATGCTTACCCAACTCCGGTCGGTAGCCCTCAGCTTTACTGTAACTTCCTTTTCCGGCAGTTGTACCCCTCCAGACGACGGCGTGGACTGTTCCTTTGTACCGCTTCCTGCCTTCTCTCCTGCCTGAGTCCCGGCAACATTTTTACTGTTTTCTTCCTCTTTTCCAGGTGCAGGTTTTACCTGCGATGTTCCCATACCAGACCCGGTTTTCTTCGTTCCGGTCGATGGTGTTCTCTCGTCAACAGATGTAGTTGGGGGCGTAGACCGGTTCTCTTTGATGTGATGCGAAAAATAGCCGACAACCAGTGTTCCCAGCCAAATAGCCAAGATTAAGAAAACAACTGCTGCTAAAACATTTTGCCATTTTATTGCGGGCGTCTTCAACCTGGGACTCTTCTCCTCGCCTTCCGTATCGTCCTCAATCTCATATTCTTTCGGCATCACCATCTCTTTGAACCATTGTACGGCTTCATCTTCGTTAAGCGAGAGGAACCTGGCATAACGGCGGACAAAGCCGATAGCATAAACCCTGGCTGGCAGCACCGCAAAATTCTCATCTTCCAGAGCCTTCAGATAGTACTTCCTTATCTTGGTCTCCTCTTCGGCCTGTTCGAGAGTATAACCCAGCTTCTCACGTCGCGAACGCAGTATATCTCCAAAAGCACCTATGGTTCCTCACCCCTTAGCGTCATACTGCCTCTCCAGGTATTCTCCTACCTCTGTTATCGCCTGCCCGAGGTCCCCGGCACTGACACACAGTTCAAACCGGCTGTCCGGCCCCGAAGGATACCGGTACAGGGAATCGTAGTAATTCAACAACAGGTATTCAACAACTTTCTCAAAATCCCTTTTTTCCAGTTCATCCATCAGGTACTTTACCCGCTTGGAGCCGATAAATCTTTCCAGGGCATCGAGTCCCTGTTTCAGCTCTTGAACAACCGTTTCCGTATCTCCCACGACGTACTCCCGTACCAGACGGTTTATCCTGTTTTCCAGCGAATCATAAACCAGGATATGTCTGCCCTGGCTCATCTTACTAAAAAGATGCGAAGGCAAGTACACCCGTCCTATCCGCCGGCTCTCACATTCCACTACCAAGTATGGGTAGCTCTCCAGCATCTTTAATTCTTGCCATAACCGGCTGTCGAACATCTTCTGCCCAGGCTGCTCGCCCATTCCCATTCCCCCGAAGACCGAGCCCCTGTGGCAGGCCAGCCCCTCCAGGTCAACGGAGGCATAGCCCCGCTCCCGCAATCCTTTTATTAGTTCGGTTTTTCCACACCCGGTCAGGCCGTGCAGAACAACCACCTCGCCCCTGGGGAGCAACTCCAGTTGCTGAACCACGTGCCTGCGGTAAGCACGGTAGCCGCCATCAAGCCTGTAGCAGGGTACCCTCATAAGCTGCAAAACACTGGCTAAGGCTTGACTCCGTTCTCCTCCCCGCCAGCAGAAAAGGACAACCTGCCCGAGTTCACACAGACGCTCTACCTCGTTAACCAGCTGAGGTAATCTGGGGGCGACCATCTCCAGTCCTCTCTCTCTGGCCCGACATGGACTTTCCTCCCGGTAGATCCTGCCTATTTCCGCTCGCTCCGCATCATAGAAAAAAGGAATATTCACCGCCCCCGGGATGGTAGCCTCTTTGTACTCGGAAGGTGAGCGTACATCCACGAATAACGGTTGTTCTAAACTCAAAGCCTCTTCGACGGTTATATCCCCTATCATAAGTTTCCTCCCTCGGTTAATGAAGCTACCCGGCTCCCTATTCGTACCGCCTGCCTGTACTGGTAACCTTGAGCCAACCCGTAGACTATCCCGGCTAAAAACGCTTCCAGCCCCCGGGTAACTTCGAATCCCTGGTTGGGTGCCAACGTCACCTCCGTCGAGCCTTTCCTGTTAACGACAAAAACCTTGCTAGTACCGTCAGTTACCACAAAGCTTCCCAATCCCTTATCGACCAGTCCCAACCCCTTCTCAATCCAGCCTTCAACCTCCCCGCCGCTTACCCCCAATACCAGCAAGTGGCAATCAGAAAAAACGTCAGCAAGAAAGCCTTCTTTTCCTACCAACTGCAGGGTACAAATATAAGGCCACTGCGACGATTCTCGCTGAGCTAGCTTCCGCAACACCATTTCCAGGAAGTTATGCTCCACCAGCAACCACTCGCACCCTGTCAACAAGTGACTCCATATGTCCAGTAACCCTTCAAACACATCCAGTCCAACATCGTCAGAGTATTCAACTAAGCCGTCTTGACTGATAACCCTGACCCTCTTCCCCGTACCGTGCTGGGAAGAACGGTAGAGACTAGAAGTATCTACTTCCTCTTTCATCAACCGCTCAATAAGCCTGTCCCCTTCCTCATCTATTCCTAGGGCTGTCAGTATCTTAACTCCCAAACCGAAACGGGCTAGATTGGTCGCCACCTTGTACGCAAAACCGCCGATCCCGGTCGTGATCCGGGTTACGGTTTCCCAGTTTTCTCTCATCCCAGTCTCAACGGCTATTTCCACGCCGGACTGGCCAAGCACCACGCTGGATACCCGCTCGTTGAACACGTATCCTCGGCCGAGAATAACGCCCTTTTTCATGAGATTCGAAACATGCACAGCTGCAGAGGAGCGGGCAATTCCCAGACGGCGCGCCAGTTCATCCTGAGATATCAACGGTTCTTTTCTTAGTATCTCTAGTATCTCTTTTTCCCTCGCGGTCAGTTTCAGCCCCATCACCCCGCCCGCCTCATACCCTCTATAAACAACTGCTTATTTAATCCTAACACATATTGTCGTTTGAGTACAGGCGCGCAAACTGTTCTTCATCTATCAATATGTCTCTTTTTTTGTTAACATCGGGCGGAGATATTATCCCGCGCTCTTCCATCATGTCCACCAAACGAGCGGCGCGAGCGTATCCTATGCGAAGCTTGCGTTGCAGCAACGATACCGAAACCTTCTGGCTCTGTAGGAAGATTTTCACCGCATCCCAAAAGAGGTCGTCCTGGTATCCTACATCCCCCATGACCATATCCATCCCGATATCTTGTTCTTCTCTAATAGGAGTGGTAAGGTTTTGCTGCCGGACAAACGCGACCACGGCTTCTATATCTGTGTCGGAGACGAATGCGCCCTGCACCCGGAAAGGCTTAGGGGCGCCTACCGGGTATACCAGCATATCTCCCCGGCCCAGGAGTTTCTCGGCCCCGGCCATATCCAGAATCGTTCTCGAATCGGACTGGGAGGAAACCGCGAAGGCGATACGTGAAGGAATATTGGCTTTAATAATGCCTGTGACCACGTCGACCGAAGGTCGTTGGGTAGCTACCACCAAATGTATCCCTGCTGCTCTGGCCATTTGCGCCAGCCTACAGATAGAATCCTCCACTTCCACCGGAGCTATGGTCATAAGGTCAGCCAACTCGTCGATAACGATGACGATAAAGGGAAGTTGTTCCCCGCTCACCTCGTTGTAGCGGTAGATGTCCCTGACCCCGGTCTCGGAAAATTTCTGGTACCGCTGTTCCATTTCCGTCACCATCCACCTCAACCCCACGGAAGCTTTCTTGGGATCCGTGATAACCGGGGCCAGAAGATGAGGTATGCCGTTGTAAACCGTGAGTTCCACCATCTTGGGGTCGACCAGCAGCAGCCTTAGCTCGTCCGGGGAAGCCCCGTACAAGAGACTGAGGATAATACAGTTGAGACACACGCTTTTGCCCGACCCCGTTGAGCCAGCTATTAAGAGGTGAGGCATGGCTGCCAGGTCCAGAATAACCGGATTCCCCGATATGTCCTCACCCAAACCCACCGCCAAAGGGCTTTCGTGTCCTTGAAATTCCGGGCTCGCCAAAAGATTACGAAGGCCTACCCTGGTTACCCGCTCGTTCGGAACCTCGATTCCGATAGCCGACTTCCCTGGAATTGGCGCCTCGATCCTTATCCCCGGGGCGGCCAGGCTTAACTGCAGGTCATCAGCCAATCCGATTATCTTGCTTACCTTTACGCCAGGGGCCGGTTGAAGCTCGTAACGGGTGACAGCCGGGCCACAGCTCACTTGATTCACTTTCACTTTGATACCAAAGTTGGCAAAGGTATCTTCCAACACTTTTATGCTCTCTTTAATATCGTTCTTGTTAAAGCCCCTTTCCGCCTGCACCGGACTCAGCAGTTCGAGCGGGGGACGCCGGTATTCGGAGTCTTCAGGGCGACTGTCCGCTTTCTTCTCAAACGCCTGTTGCGACAGCGGCTGGGCGATCCTGATAGCCACCTCTCGGTATTCTGTTTCGTCTTTCGGGCTAGGCACAGCCGCATCTTCCTTATTAACCGGAATCGGAGCGGCTGCTGGTTCCTTCGCCAACACTTCGTCCTCGTCCTCGTAAAAAAGCAGTGGCTCCAGGGCTGCCAGCCACTTCTTGACCCGCGAGCCACTCTTCGTTACCAACGCCGTTAACGGTTGATCTATCGCCATGATCACTCCTAGTGTTAGACCAAAGACCAGCACCACGTAAGTCCCGATCCTGCCCAAGAGATGCACCAACACGTAAGCCACTGTTCCACCCAGGTATCCCCCTCCCAGACCCGCAGCAGCTGCCTGTAGGCTGTCCATTCCGCCCGGAATTCTTGCAATGCTCAAGAACGTAAGAAATAATACGGAAACCAGGGCCAGGCCTCCCATACGTAAAGACCAGTACCTCTTGGCAACTAGCAGATGAAAAGCCCACAGGAACAGAAAAACCGGAACCAAAGGTAGAGCCGCTCCCGTCGCCTTTTCCAGGCCCATAATCAAATAGGTTCCGATAATCCCGATCGCTTCTTGGTCCTGAGGGTTTCCTTTATACTTTAAGGTAGCCACCATGAGAAAAACACTGAGAGCCAACAGCAAAATGCCGGATATCTCTTCGCGAACCGCGCTTCGGGCCTTTTTTTCAATCTTGGCCTGTTCCTGGGCCTGTTTCTTTTTCATGGCGTCCTCACCCCATCAAAACAATTTCGCCATGGAAGGATTTTCTCCTTCCCGTAATTTGGCAAATGGATTGGGTGCACTAACAGAGGTGTCTAAATCCAAACAAAAATAACCCTCTTAACAACAAAGAGGGTCCGGGAGACACCAGCCCACTAACTGCAAGCGTCTAGCCCCTAAAAAACGCCAGTATAAGTATACCCACGGTCCAGCAGTAGTAAGAAAACAGAGATAACCGGCCTCTTTTGACCAGGCCCATGACAATGCGAATGGCTATGTAGCTAGAAACGGCTGCGGTAACAGTCCCCACAATGTAAGGCGCAAGGCTATGGCCCGCAATACCGCTGTCCAAAATGTCTTTGCCCTCTAGGATCCCGGCCCCCAGGATAGCCGGAATCGACAGGAGAAAAGAAAACCTGGCGGCAAACTCCCGGTCCAAGCCTCGCAACAATCCGGCGGAGATGGTCGACCCAGAACGGGAAATCCCTGGAGTTATGGCAAGTCCCTGAAGCAGCCCTATAAACAAAGCGTCGCCTACAGAGGTCTGTTCAACCTCTTTTCCCCACCAAGCCCGTCTCCCGAGCTTCTCCCCAACCATCAAAAGAAACCCGGTTATTATCAAGCCCACTCCTACCACGGTCAAGGACTCAAAAGCCTGTTCAAACAAGGGCTTGAGCAATACACCTATCAGCCCGGCCGGTATGGTTCCCAGGATAATAAGGTAGACTATCCGGCTCAGCGGCTTTTTGATAATCCCCCAAACATCGCTCCAAAACGCTGCTATGACCGCAACCAGAGTACCTAAATGCAACATTACCTCGAAAGTCACCCCTGGTTGTTGGAAGCCCAGCAACTTCTGGAATATCACCAAGTGGCCCGAACTGCTGACCGGCAAAAACTCGGTTAAACCTTGGACGATTCCCAATATAACAGCATCAAGATAATTCACTTCCCAGTCCCCTCCCCGTAACTTTTTAAATTATAGCACAGACCCCGGCGCAAAATGCGTATGTTTTGTCAGTAAACCAGGGGGACGGTTCCTGCGGTTTATTTTCTGAAAATAAACCGCAGGAACCGTCCCCCTGGTTTGCCCCCGGTTGTCAATGACACGGTGTTTTAAAGAAGAATCATACCCTGAACCTGTTCACTTCTGTCGCCAAGTTCTCGGCAATCGAAGCCAACTGCTGGGCCGAAGCGGCTACCTCCTGTGAGGAAGCGGTTATTTCCTCGGTCGATGCCGCCACTTCTTCTGAGGCCGCCGAGTTCTCTTGGGCTACGGCACTTGCCGATTCTACGTTCTTCAGCACTTCGTCCTTGGACCTTACAATCTGGTCCATTCCGAGATAGGTAGACTCAATTAAGGGAGCTATTTTGTCAACAGACGACAGAATGTCCTCAAATGACTTGACCGTGTTCTCCACCGATACGGTCTGGGAAGTAATGAATCCCTCGACCTCGTTCGAGGTTTTTAGCACCTCTTCGGTATCGCTGCTGACAGAGGCGATGAGCTGTATGATCTGGCTGGTGGACCGGGATGATTCTTCCGCCAGTTTCCTTACCTCTTCCGCCACCACCGCAAACCCGCGTCCCATTTCCCCTGCCCGGGCTGCCTCGATGGCCGCGTTCAAGGCCAAAAGGTTCGTCTGGTCAGCTATTCCGGAAATGACATCGGTGATGCCGCTTATCTGCCGCACCGACCCGATGAGGCTGTTCACCTTCCCTACCACCACCTCGAAGGCTCTCTGAATCTCGCGGATAGACTGGATGAGCTTATCCATTTCCTCTTTGCCGGCCTCGACCTTGCTCGCGCTGTTGTCCGTTTCCGCTCTGACCCTCTCCAGATCCCGGTAAACCTCTTCTATGCTTTGGGTAAGGCGCCCTACGTGGCCTACAACGTTACCCATGTCGCTCGCCTGTTGGGTTGCTCCCTTGGCCACCTCTTGCATGGCAGATGCTACCTCTTGCGAAGCGGCGGTCAATTCCTCGGCCACCGCCGCCAGGCTCTGCGACTGCGAGCTGGTGCTAACGGCATTGTCTTTGACCACTTTCAAGGCTGCTTTAAGATTTTCCACTACCTGGGCCAGAGAACGGTTCATGTCGGCAAACTCGTTCTTCCCTTCGGTTTCCAGAGTAACCGTGAAATCGTAGTTACCAAGCCGCTCTAACACCCCGTTCACCTGGCTCATATATCCCATAATAATCCTTCTCAGAACATAGGTTCCGGCTACAAGAATTATGGCCAATCCTATGAAGAGAAAGATGAACGTCCTCTTTGCTCCCGCGTAAACGATATTCGCCTTATCTACCGCCTTCTGGGCTTCATCGGCGTTCAGTTTGACCAAAGCATCTATGTTCGACTGCACCTGACTCGCCGTCTGCCTTACTCTGTCAACGGACTCAACCCCCACCTGACCACCATTCTTGAACACTCCTATGATGCTTTCCGCCTGGTCCACATAATCGAGGTAACCCTTCTCGATATCTTCTACCAGCTTGCGTTGCCCTTCACCCATGGAAGACTGCTTATACTGCTCGAGAGTGCTGGCCAACTTCTCTTTTACGTCCGACACCTGACCCACAGCCGTAGCGTCATAACGCTGGGCAAAGAGCATCTGGGTCATAGCTACCCGCATGATGTAAAATTGGGTTTCAAATTCCTTTAATTGTAAAGAAGTCAGCATCCGGTCCGAATACAAAGCCTTCATGTCGTTGTTGAAAACCGCCATGTCCTTTAAAGCCAGCCATACCAGCGACCCTACTACCATAAGTGTCACCACAGCAAGCCCTGCCATAAGAGTAGATACCTTCGTGTTCCTGAACCATCCTGCCCGTTGGTTTTCAGCTTCAGTCATAGCCATTCCCTCCTCAAGTGCGGTGTTCAAACCAGAGTAGATAGGATACCGATGATGACCTCTCAGCGGCAGGGTATCAGGGCAGGCTATATGCAAGCCCCTCTCCCGACAAGTCCCGCCGCACACTACCACCCCCCTCGCTACCAAAAGATAAAAGAGCGCGCGCAGGGAAAACCCAACAATCCAGTCTCTGCATTGTGGCATCACTGCGTCTGCAAAGCGACCAAACCCCGCTCAACTGTATAACCCCTCTATCCCGAAAACCTGAGTCAAACCCGTGGTACTTGATTGCTGGTTACCAGCGCTCCTCATGTGAATCTACCCTCTCTGATGACTAAGATGATTAACTGGATTGAATTCGTAAGTTCACTCTGAGCCTAAAAAAAGACCGGCATACTGCGCCTAACCGCAGGAACCAGTTCGCAAAACCGCTTGGTCTCCGTGACAACGCACATCCCTTCTCGTGTTCCACTCAGCTTTACACGTAGGTCACTCCTGTTCGCTATAAATTCGTAGCTACGCATTTCTACGTCCTCTTCCTACAAACTGCAGCAGGGGTTCTTGTTCCAAACTCTGCTAAAGCCGGGGCTCAAAGGCTTTTTAGAGTTTACATAAAATAAGAACCAGGCCAGGATACATACTATCCGGGCCTGGTTCTTCCTTCCCCATTAGCCGATAATTCTTGCCCCTATGCCAACAAGCTCGCCACCAAATCCTGCTTACACCGGGGCAACTGCCAAACGCAAACCATACGTTATGAAATTGATTGATTGATTGATTGATTGATTGATTGATTGATTGATTGATTGATTGATTGATTGATTGATTGATTGATTGATTGATTGCAAGTTTCATGCCAGTTCGTCCTCGCCCTCTACAACGCAACCACTTTTTATCTGGGGCTGGCGAGCTACGCGCTTTTCTTTCCGTGTTTCAGTCATGATCGATCCAGTTCACAATACCCCTCTTGTGTCTCGTAAATTGATCCCACCAGTCCCAAGACCTTGGGCGATAAACTATTAAAAATTATCAGGACTTTTTTCCTTTTTATGTGACATATCATCCCATATTATGGCGTTATCTGTCAAGGAATTATTTTCCTACGATGAACAGCTTTCGGCTTATGATATTTCCCGGGGCGTACCTGGGATCGAGAAAATCCATGGGGTCAGTGCTCATCAAGCTGACGACCCGGACCTCGTCCGTGCTCAACGTTTCAACCTGCAGTATCCCGCCCGAAGGCAGCACGACCTCCGTCGTTTCGCGCTGTTCGAAAATGGGCTGGTATATGTCTTGGGGTCCCACGTAAAAGTAAACCAACCTTCCTACCTCCTCTTTCGACAGCGGTTCAACTCCACTTCTCGGCACCGAGAAAAATACCTGTCCCAAAGAACACCTTGCTTGCTAGTGGCATGTTTCGCCCGCCGGTCCGTAAAATCGACTCTCATAAATTCGTCGCCAGCGGCGGGGTTACGACAGTATGCCCTTGTGGTTGATGAGTCCTCTTAGCTTGGCCAATGCTTCTTTGATCCCGCCTACCTCATCGATGAGCCCGATGTCGACCGCGTCCTTCCCGACAAGCACGGTCCCTATGTCTCTGGCCAGTTCCCCTGTCCTGAACATCAGCTCCCTGAACTGGCTTTCCGACACCTTTGAGTGTTCTGTCACGAACCTTACTACCCTGTCTTGCATTTTATCAAGGTACTCGTATGTCTGGGGAACTCCGATGACCAGCCCTGTGAGCCGGATGGGGTGTATGGTCATGGTCGCGGTGTGGGCGATGAAGGAATAACTGGTACTGACGGCCAAAGTGACCCCGATGGAATGCCCGCCGCCCAGGACTATAGAAACTGAAGGTTTGGACATGCTCGCGATCATCTCTGCCAAAGCCAACCCCGCCTCGACATCACCGCCGACGGTGTTCAGGATTACCAGCAGGCCCCGGATGTCCGGGTTCTCTTCAACTGCCACCAGCTGGGGGATGACGTGTTCGTACTTCGTGGTCTTGTTGTTGGCCGGCAGTATCATGTGTCCTTCCACCTGCCCTACAATGGTAAGGCAGTGGATGTCGCTTCTAAACCCGGGCACCTCGGTTTGCCCAAACTCCTTTAGGTTGTCAGTTTTGCTCTCCGTTTTGGGGGGCTTTGCCGTCTTGGTTGTCTTGGGTTTTTCTTCTACCATGCCGGGCCTCCTGTTCGTATTGTTGGTATCGTCGTTTCGTTGTGCGCTATCCATCTTTACTCTAGATTCTCCCCTCTTCTCCCAAAAAATACAGAAGACGGCGAAAACCGTCCAATGATACTTGTCTTTAATTGAAAATAAGCAGAGCCGCGTTGGTGTTCAGGTGCCAGGGGAATCCTTTCACTAGGTCATCTTCTCTAGCCGGGCGGCACAAACCTTGTACTCCGGAATCTTCGCTACCGGGTCGAGCGAGTCTGCCTTGGTAAGCAGGTTAACCGCCGCTTCGGCAAAGTGGAAAGTCATGAATACTACTCCATCCTCTATCATAGCGGTTATCCTGGCCTTAACCTCGATACTGCCCCTGCGGGTAGAAAGCCTCACCGTTTCTCCGTTCTTGATCCCCAGCTGCGCCGCTAAGTTCGGGTTTATTTCCACTTCAGCTTCCGGGACATGCTGGTTCAAAGCCTGGCAGCGTCGGGTCATGGTCCCGGTATGGTAGTGGAAAAGACTGCGCCCGGTAGTGAGCACTAACGGGTATTCGTCATCGGGCAATTCTGCGGGTTCCAAGAATTCGACCGGGCTGAAAAGCCCTTTGCCCCGTGTGAACCTCCCGTCCCGGTGCAGGATGGCCGTTCCGGGATGATCCTCGGACGGACACGGCCACTGCAGCCCTTGCCCTTCTAAGCGGGCATAAGTCATTCCGGCATAGGAGGGCGTCAAACCGCGCATTTCTTCGAAGATTTCCTCTGGCGAGCTGTAGCTCATGGGATACCCCAGCCTAGAGGCCAGCTCACAAATAATCTCCCAATCTGCACGGGCCTGACCGGGAGGATCCACGGCTTTACGCACCCTCTGCACCCGCCGCTCCGTGTTGGTGAAGGTCCCGTCTTTTTCGGCAAAACACGCTCCGGGTAGAACCACGTGGGCAAACCTGGCCGTTTCCGACAAAAAGATGTCCTGGACCACCAAAAAGTCGAGATTTTTTAAAGCTTCTTCACAGTGGTTGAGATCTGGATCGCTTATCATTGGGTTTTCCCCGATGATAATCAGGGCCCTAATCTCTCCTCGATAAGCCTTTTCAACCGTTTCCGTCAGGGTGAGTCCCGGTTTACTTGAAAGTGAAACGTTCCAGGCCTGTTCGAACCTGGACCTGACAGATTCATCAGTCACCGGCTGGTAGCCGGGAAGGACGTTGGGCAACCCGCCCATGTCGCAAGCTCCCTGAACGTTGTTTTGCCCCCGCAAAGGCGCAACCCCGGTCCCCGGACGTCCGATATTGCCGGTCAGCATTGCCAGGTTACAGACGGATTTTACGTTATCGGTACCGGTGCTGTGCTGGGTCAGCCCCATGGCATAGCAGATGACCGCCGCCTCCGCCCGGGCATAAATCCGAGCCGCCCGGCGGATATCAGCCGCTGGCACCCCGGTTATGGCTTCTACGTATTCGGGCGTGTACCTCGCCACTACTTCTGCCATGGCCTCATAGCCTTCAGTGTTGGCGGCGATGAAATCGGAATCAGCCAGTCCCTCGCTGATGATGACGTTCATCATGCCGTTAAGCAGGGCCACATCGGTCCCCGGCCGGTGTCGCAAATACACATCGGCGATTTCAGCCAGATCGACACGGCGCGGGTCAGCCACTATCAGCCTGGCTCCATTTTCCAGCACATTCTTCTTGATTTTCATCCCGATGACCGGGTGATTTTCAGTGGTATTGGATCCGATCACAAAAATTGCCCTAGCATCCTTTTCGAGTTCGTTAATGGAGTTGGTCATCGCCCCGCTCCCGAATGCTGTCCCCAGACCGGCGACAGTAACCGAGTGTCAGAGGCGGGCGCAGTGGTCTACGTTGTTCGTACCCAAGACCGCCCGGGCAAACTTCTGGACCAGGTAGTTTTCCTCGTTGGTTATGCGGGCTGAAGCGAAAACGGCTATAGAATCGGGTCCGTGTTCTTCCTTTATTTTCTTCAGGCGAGAAGCCACCAGGTCCAAAGCCTCATCCCAGGACGCCTCACGAAACTCGCGGTTTTCTTTAACCATCGGCACTTTCAATCGCTCGGGCGAATGGATAAAGTCCCAGCCAAACCGCCCCTTTACGCATAAAGATCCCCGGTTGACCGGGCTCCGCTCGGAGCTGCGTTTCGAGGTCACGCCCACAACCTGTCCTTCGCGAACGTTTAGCTCCAAGGTACAGCCGGTGCCGCAGTAGCCGCAGGTAGTCAAGACCTTTTTTACCTCGTAAGCCCTACCTTTGCCCCTACTGAGCTTAGAGGTCAAGGCTCCAGTCGGGCATACCATGATACACTGGCCGCAAAAAACGCATGACGAATCGGCCAAGTTCCCGTCAAAAGCAGTGGCGATCTTGGCCTGGTGACCGCGGTTTATCACCCCGATAGCCCGGGCTACGGTAATGCTCTCGCAGGCCCTCACGCAGAGGGTGCACATTACGCACTTGTTGTAATCCCTTTCGATGAAGGGGTTGGGATCATCAACCGGGTATTCTGGCCTGCCTCCTTCTGCAAACCCGCTCTCGGCCACCCCGTAACGGTAACAGTAATCCTGCAACTTGCAGTTCCCGTTCTTCTCACAGGTCAGGCAATTGCCCCCGTGCCGGGCCAGCAGCAGTTCCAGAATCACCTTGCGGGCTTCCACCACGAGCGGGCTCTCGGTTTCCACAACGATATCGTTTTCGCACGGAGTCGCGCACGCGGCCTGAAGGGTTGGCCGGCCTTTGACCTCGACCACACACATTCTACATGAACCGGCAGGCTTGAGCTCAGGATCATAGCACAGCGTCGGTACCTCGATGCCGTGTAACCGGCACACCTCCAGTACAGTGCTTCCTTTCGGAGCCTCCAGTTGCCTTCCGTTTATAGTAATCCGCACCATTAGCCCCCCCTCCTCGACTCCATAGGGAAAACCAGTCAGAGATTCACGCCAACCCGGCACTAAGCCTCAGACGGGTGATTATTTCTATAACTAATAGCATTTGTTCTTGTGGTTATGAGTTTAACCTGGGAGATACTGGTCTCTGATCTCTTAGGAAAAAGCATAAAACCAGGGCAACAAAGCACATGCCCGCAGCCACTTCATAGCAATCAGCAATACTTTCGGCCATCGCCAAGAGCGCGACATGTTTAGTCACTACTGCCAGGCCCAAGACTTTTGCCACACCGAGAGTCCACCCCATGCTTTGAGAAATATGGGCCATCCAGGCTTGAAAACCTGCGGCTTGACTCCCCGAGAGGCTCACACCTTGGGCGAGATTGGTGAAGTGAACCGCTTGCCTCGTGTTCATTATAGTAGTGAACATAGCAATGCCGAAGGAAGACATGACCTGCCTGATTACGTTATTCAAGGAAGAAGCCCTGCCAATCAGAGTCAAAGGGACGGTGTTGGTTCCCGCCGTGGTTACCGGCATCAATGAAAGGCCCATGCCAATCGCTCTTACTACCAACAACCAGATTATCCAGGAAAACGGCGTAACTAAACTGAATCTGTGCATCATGTATGTCGTAACCGTAATTACGGCCAGGCCGGGAAGAGCTACTATTTTTGCCCCGTATTTATCGAATATACGGCCGGCTACCGGCATGGCCACGGCAGTGGCGATAGCGGACGGCATGGTAATGAGCCCTGATTTCATGGCTGACACGCCCATGACGTTTTGAAGATAAATAGGCATTAAGAAGATAGCCCCGAACATGCCGATGGAAATAACCGAGGTTATAACAAGTGAGAGCGTGAATACGAAGTTCTTGAACAACCTGAGCTCCATTATAGGCTCGGGATGGCTCAGCTCAACTATTACGAAGAAGGTCAGGGCAACCGCACTGATCAAAAGCAGGCTCAGGATAAACGGCGATGTCCAGCCTTTACTAGCACCCTTGCTCAAGGCTAGAAGCAGACAGAAGAACCCCACGCTCGAAGACAGCAACCCGTACTTGTCGAATTCTTTGCCTACTACCGAAGGGGTCTCCTCTAGGTAGGTGAAAGCCAGAAACAGGTCAAGAATGGCTACAGGGATATTTGCGTAGAATATGGTCCGCCACCCCACATAGTCAACCAGGTAACCCCCTAAAGTAGGGCCTACGGCCGGAGCTGCCATGGCTGCTATCCCCCATATCCCTAAGACGGTCCCTATTTTGTTTCTCGGCGTGTTGCGGTAGATCAGAGCCATGGAAAGAGGTTGCATGACCCCGCCACCTATGGCCTGTATGACCCGGGCTGCCACCAAGCTGGATACATTCCAAGCCAGCCCACTAAGCGCGGATCCGACAGTAAAGAGGCTCAACGCGATTATGAAAACCCTTTTGTATCCATATCTGTCCGCCAGATATCCGGCGGCGGGCATGACCACGGCCAGGCTCAGCATGTAGCCGGTCAAAACCCATTGGATACTGTCTTGCGAAGCCCCAAAAACCGTCATGAGTTTTGGTATAGCAACGTTCACGCTGCTGCTGTTAAGCAGAGCCATGAAAGTACCGAAAACAACCACTATTATCGCCGACCAGTTTACCTTTTCAACCTCTTTGACTTGAACCTGCAATGTCCTCATCCCCATAGAAAAGTTTTATAGTTCTCCCGCGGCCTCGGCTACGGCCTTTACGATGTCTTTGCGCCTTATCAAGCCTACTATTCGGCCTGACTGCACCACAGGTATCTGTTTTATGCCGTTTTCTACCATCAGACGTGCGATTTCGGGAATACTTGTGTCTTCCGTTACTGTAACCACGTGCTTGGTCATTATTTCTTTCACTTTTTTCTGCTTAACAGCGTCCGTCTTGGCAACGAAGTCCTCTTCATCTCCCACGGCCCAAAAATAACTCATGACGTCCACGACCACCGGACGGCGTTGCCGGACAGCGGCCAGTATATCACCGTCGGTAACTATCCCCTTAACCTTGTTGTCATTGTCTACCACCACCGCGCTGGTAATCCCCTCTTCCAAGAAACACCGGATGACTCCGCCCACGCTGTCGTCTGTATTCACAACTTTTACATCCTGGGTCATGATATCCTTCGCTTGAATCAAGGTAGCACCTCCCTCAAAGGCCGCATTTTACCCATACAGCACGATTTACTGGCCGTGAGGACACACCCGCATACACACCCCGCAGACTCGATAACCCAGTTCTCCCTGCCAATCCCACAGGTGCTGGTTGCACTCATGCACGTTGAGGTGGGCCTCACGGTCTCTCAGCGCGAGGTCTGTGTCCTTGATGGCCTTCACCGGACAAGCATCGATGCACCTGGTACACTTGCCGCAGCGTTCTTTGATTGGGCTGCCGGCCTTAAGAGGCGCATCGGTCAAAACCGTCACTAACCTTACTCTGGGTCCGTACTCAGGTGTGATCAACAACTGGTTCTTGCCGATCCAGCCCAAACCGGCGGCAGCCGCCACTGCCCTGTGAGACAGATAAGAAGACAAGGTTTCCTCACTCACTACTGCCGAAGCGGGTACAGGCAATGCCCGCCACCCCAGGTCTTGTAAGAAAGACGCTACTTCCAGAGCAAGGATATCCAGTTTCTGGTTGACCAGGGCGTAATGCCCGGCATATAAGGCCGTCGGACGGTCGGTTATAGTGTCTACGATTCCCCTAGAAAGTTGCTGAGCCATAACCACAGCTCGCTTCCAACCTTGGTTCTTCAATTCCACTACCATCTCTACCTCGTTGTGCTCGACATCGGCGAAACCGACCAGACTCGCACCCCACTTCGCCGCCCTGTCTATTACCATACGATCTAAATTCCCTGACACTCCCATCCCCCCAACACTCGGTGCCAGTTGATAACTTGTAGTAGTTCTATTCTACCAAAAAACTCTCCCATAAGAAGTCGAAGGCCTGGCGGGTAACGCCAGGCCTCCGGTTAAACCTCCATAATTATCGGCAGTATCATGGGCCTTCGTTTGGTCTTTTCGTACAGATATTTGCTCAAGGCTTCCCTGACGTGAGACTTGATACTGGCCCATTCGGTTGCGCCCTTCTTCTCACACACGAGCAAAGCCTCTCTGACTTTTTCTCTGGCTTCCTCGATCAACTGTTCAGATTCCCTCACGTAAACAAATCCTCGACTGACGATGTCCGGTCCTGCTATGACTGTTCCTGTTTCTTTGTTTATAGTTACTACCACTATGATGATCCCATCAGAGGAAAGCTGCTTGCGGTCGCGAAGCACGATGTTTCCGACATCTCCAACTCCTAGACCGTCAACCAGCACCCTTCCCGAAGTGACTTTCCCTATCACCCCCGCCTTTTTCCTCCCTACCTCTATCACCTGACCGTTTTCTACTACGAATATCCTGGACCGGGGAATACCCAGGTTTTCCGCCAACCGCGCGTGCTTCTTCAGATGCCTGTATTCGCCGTGAATAGGTATGAAGTAGCGGGGCCTTATCAAGTTTACCATTATCTTTAGCTCTTCTTGACTGGCGTGTCCGGAAACATGGACCCCGGTAGCCGGTCCGTAGACAACCTCTGCCCCCTGTTTGTACAGCATGTCGATAGTCCGAGCCACTAGTTTCTCGTTGCCGGGTATGGGCGTAGCAGAAATGATTACCGTGTCCCCTGGCTGAATCGAAACCCAACGGTGCTCAGCCGTCGCCATCCTGGTAAGTGCCGACATAGGCTCTCCTTGCGAGCCTGTAGTAACAATCACCAACTGGTTGTCCGGGTACCGGTTGATCAATTCCACATCAACCAGCGTTCCTTCAGGAATAGCGATGTATCCGAGCTCTCGAGCGATATTCACGTTATTTATCATGCTCCGCCCGACCACCGCCACCTTACGGTTGTACTTGCAGGCCGTATTAATTGCTTGTTGAATGCGGTGCACGTTGGAAGCAAAGGTGGTTATTATGATCCTGCCTTCACACCGCCCGAAGAGCTCATCGAAGGTGTTCCCAACCACCCGCTCCGACATCGTATAACCCGGCCTTTCCGCGTTGGTGCTGTCCGACAACATCAGCAGTACGCCCTTTTCTCCGAGTTCCGCGAACTTTCGGAAGTCCACAACCTCTCCGTCAACCGGGGTTTGATCCAGTTTGAAATCCCCGGTGTGCAAGATGGTTCCAACCGGAGAATGGATGGCGATGGCCAAAGTATCAGGTATACTATGACTTACCCGGATGAATTCCGCTTCTAACGGTCCGACATTTATTTTATCCCTGGGTTTGACGATGTTAAGCCGGGCACCCGTCAAGCCATGTTCCCGCAGCTTTGCCTCGATAATTCCTATGGTCAGCTTAGTGCCGTAAATTGGAACGTCGATCTCGCGAAGCAGATAGGGCAAGGCCCCGACGTGATCTTCGTGGCCGTGAGTTACCAAAACAGCCTTTACCTTATCCCGATTCTCGAACAGATAGGTCATATCCGGTATAACGATGTCTATACCGAGCAGTTCCTCTTCTGGGAACATCAGACCCGCGTCGATAACAACGATATTGTCCTGGTATCGTACCAGCATCATGTTCTTGCCAATCTCCCCTAAGCCGCCCAGGGGAATGACATATATCCTGTCTAACTCGATTAACACCCACCTCCAAACTTGAACCTTCGCCGCTCAATCCGTTCTACAAGCAACAGGAAATCCGAACAGTTCTTGACTATTTCATTATAGACCAAACCATTGGCCCTTACAAGCAAAGTTGCACCACGTCCACAAGCAGCGAGCAAAAGCGCAACCTGCGGTTTCAACCCGGCAATTCTGCTGTTACGAAGAATTTTACAAACAAAAAACCGGACCCAGGTCCGGCTCCCACCTTCGGCTATTTCAGGTACCCCATCTCCGTAAGCATGCGGCGAATTTGGGCTTTCTCGCTGTCCGTAGCCCCGGTTAACGGCAACCTAAGCCCGCCAACATCCAGACCCATCATGTTCAGAGCTTCTTTTAAGGGAATTGGATTGGTAGTAATGAAAAGGCCCTTAAATAGAGGAAACAACTCCCCGTGCAAGCGGCAGGCTCTCACAACTTCACCGTTAAAGAAAGCGTCGATCATCTCTTTAATACGCTTCCCCGCAATGTGGCTCGCTATACTCACTACCCCTGACGCCCCCACAGCCAGCATAGGCAAGGTCAGGGAATCATCACCTGAATAAATCGTAAAATCGTCCGGGACCAGCGTTCTCAACTGCGATACCTGGTCCAGATTTCCACTAGCTTCCTTGACCGCGACGATGTTCTCCACTTCAGCCAGCTTTTTGACCGTCTCGGGCAACAAATTCACTCCGGTTCTCCCTGGCACGTTATACAGCATCACTGGCAAATCGGTCGCCTCGGCGATAGCCCGAAAATGCTCGTAGAGCCCGTTCTGCGAAGGTTTGTTATAGTAAGGGGTAACTGCCATAATCCCATTTACCCCTAATCTGCTGGCACTTCGCGTCAGCTCCACAGAAGCATTGGTATTGTTGGAGCCGGTTCCCGCCCAAACCTCAACCTTATCCCCGACCTCTTCTTTAACCGCCGCGAACAAACTCAGCTTTTCCTCTGCCGACAATACCGGAGACTCGCCAGTTGTCCCGCAAACCACTATGCCTTCGCTGCCCGTTTCTGCCAGGTGTTTTGCCAGTCTTTTAGCTTTGTCGAGATCAACCTGCAACTGATCGTCGTAAGGAGTAACCATCGCCGTCAGAAGTCTTGACTTTAACACTCTGATCACCGCCATTCTCAAATATTATTCCCCTGACTCAAACCGACTGAAATATACAAAATATATATAGTACAGCATCGTGGTCCTTACAAAAACTTGTTTAGAAGAGGTTTTCCCGTACCACTATCTCAGCGATCTGCACGGCGTTAGTGGCCGCGCCTTTTCTGATCTGGTCTGCGGCAACCCATAGGTTAAGCCCGCGTTCGACAGAAACATCCTCCCTTATCCTCCCCACAAAAACCTCGTCTCGGAAGGAAGTATAAAGAGGCATGGGATATACCCCGGCCCCAGGATCGTCTTGCACCACCACTCCAGGCGCTTTGGCCAGTATTCCCCGCGCCTCTTCGGCCGATATCTTTCTTTCGGTTTCGATATTGATAGACTCGGAATGACTGCGGTATACTGGGACCCGAACCGTCGTCGGCGATACCCGCAGGTCTGGCAGATGCATGATCTTCCTGGTTTCCCACACCATTTTCATTTCTTCTTTCGTATATCCGTTCTCTTGGAATGTATCTATATGGGGAATAAGGTTAAACGCTATCGGGTACTGAAAAACTTCGGGTTTCTCCTCTCTCTCCTCAAGCGCTGCTCTGGTTTGCCTAGTAAGTTCTTCTATCCCTAAGATCCCGGCACCGGATACAGCTTGGTACGTAGATACCACAATTCTTCTGATTCCTGCAGCCTGGTGAATGGGATTTACGGCTACCACCATTATGATGGTAGAGCAGTTGGGGTTAGCTATAATGCCCTGATGTTGACCGACGTCGCCTGCATTAACCTCAGGAACCACAAGCGGCACGCCCTCGCGTAAACGAAACGCGTAGCTGTTGTCTATGACCACACATCCCCTTTTAACGGCTTCCGGGGCCAGTGCCTCGCTTATTTCACTCGCCACTGCCAAGAGCACGATATCTATCCCAGAAAACGCCTCCGGGGACGCCCCTCGCACTATCACATCTTCGCCTTTAAATTTAACTCGGGTACCCTCTTCTTTGGGATCAGCCAAGCATACGAGTTCCCCAACTGGGAAATCCCTTTCCTCCAACACCTTCAGCATCTCGCGTCCTACTGCACCGGTTGCCCCTACCACCGCCATCTTAACCATTGCCATGGTGAAAACCTCCTGCCTTGCTTAAACTAGAAAACTTACAAAATATTTTAGCACATGGCTTTTGACGGTAACAATACTGCTTTAAGCCGACCCTAAGAGAACAGGCTGTAGTTGCTTGCCTTGCAAAGCGGCAATTGCAGTTTCCACCATCAATTTCATGTCCGCCACTATAGAGTTGGGCTTTTCGATTGGATTGTCCTGGCGGAATGGGATGAAGTATATATTCTTGGTAGCCATAAGGATTCCCACGTTCTTGGCGTTTAGTCCCAACCCATCGTTGGTGGATACTCCGATTACTACCGGTCTCTGGTTTCTGAGATGGGCTTTGACAGCCATCAAAGCCGGGGTATCCGTGATTCCGTTGGCCAGTTTGGCTATGGTGTTGCCGGTGCAAGGAGCCACAATAACCAGATCGAGCAACTTCTGAGGCCCGATAGGCTCGGCTCCAACTATGGTATTGATAATAGGGCCACCCGTTAATTTTTGTAGACGCGCCTTTAAATCCGCAGTTCGGTAGAACCTGTTGTCTGTCTGGTCAACGCTGTACGATAAGATTGGGGTTATGATTGCTCCCTCCCGTTTCAGGTTCTCTATTTCTACCAGGACCTCCTTCACAGTACAGTGGGAACCGGTCAGCACTGTACCGACTCGAACGCCCTTTAGCCGCACCATAATCACCCCCTCCCTCACCCACATGATGTGTTTTGGTCAGCCCTCAGCAATTCCCGGAGAATAATCTGAGGGATAACCTCGGCCAGTATCCTACCTGCTGTCACCGGTGCTACCTTCCCAGGAAGTCCAGGGGCCAAAACAGCTTTAATACCCAGCAAGCTGGCCGCTTCGAAGTCAGTCCCTCCCGGTTGGGCGGCTAGGTCTATAATGAGAACGTCCGGGTTAGCAGCTTCTAACATCTCGCGGTCCAGAACCATGGCCGGCACCGTGTTAAAGATTATGTCGACCGACTGCACCAGGCTTCCTAATTCTTCAAAACCGGCTCGCCGACATCCTATTTCGTATGCCCGTGCCAGTTCGGCCGGATCTCTTGAAACCGCAGTTACGTGTGCTCCAAGATTTTTGAGCATTCTCCCCAAAGTGTGTCCTACCCGCCCGAATCCCAGCACGCAAACCTCGGATCCGTGAATAGTTATCGGCGTTTCGGCTATAGCTATCTGCAAGGCTCCTTCCGCCGTCGGTATCGAGTTGAGTATGGCCACCTCGTCCATTTCCGCTATCTCCATAAGAACCAAACGGTATTTTCTGCACCACTCGCGCAAGAAAGGCCGGGCCACACCTATGATAACCAGAGCATTGGGGGCCAGTTGTCTTATAGCCCGCTCAGTCAGTTCCAACTGCTCAGAACTGTAAACCGCCCGTACCACTCCGTTCACGTCGGTTCCGGGCATAGGCAGGATGAGAACCTCTGCGCCTCTACAGGCCTCCTCCACCGTGTTCACCACGTAGCTCCCTTGTTTCACCATGTTCCTGGGAAAACCGACAACACTGATGGTAGCGCCTAGGCGAACCAACTCCGAAATCAGGACCAGTTCTCTATCATCTCCGCCGACTACTGCTATTTTGATGCCTGAAAGCGCCGAGCTCACAAAAAAGCGCCTCCTTCATAATTTCGCTGGCAAGGTTAGTAGCAGTATATTCGTTCCGAACACAGGAGGTGCTTGTCTTTCCTTCGCCCGCCGTGAGCAAGCTACAAACCTTGGCAGAAGGGTCCTTGTCCCTTGAGTTTTCACGGTTGAGCAGGTGTTAGTCTCTGCTAAGGCAAACCTGTGACAAGGATTGTCCAACCCCTGCAGTTACACTAAAATATAGCCAGGTGCGTGTTTGGACAACGAGTCGCACAACATGATAAAAAGAAAGGAGAGGATGGGTGTGAAAAAGCTTGTTCCTTTGATGCTAGCTTTCCTGATGACCCTGGTATTGGTCACGGGTGGCGGGTGTTCCAGCCAGACCGAAAAAAAATCCCCTACTCCACCACCCGAGAAACTGACGGTTAACGTCGCGGCTTTGCGCGGACCCACTGCCTTGAGCATGGTCAAGATGATGGAATCGAAACCCGCTCTGGGCGAAGGAGTAACCGCCACCTACCAGATCCTCGAAACCCCGGATCTGCTCACTTCTAAGCTGGTATCGAAGGAAGTCGACATCGCCGCCCTCCCCACTAACATGGCCGCTTCTCTTTACAACAAAGGAGTTCCCTACCAACTGGCGGCCATGAGCTCATGGGGAGTTATGTACGCCGTATCAAACGGCGAAACGGTAAACCGCTGGGCGGATCTAAAGGGTAAGACCGTCTACGTGGTAGGCAAGGGCGCAACGCCGGATATAGTTTTTCGTTTTCTCTTGTCCAAAAACGGCCTGAATCCGGATACAGATGTGAAGCTCGACTATACACTGGACCAGGTACAAGCAGCCCAGAGCCTGATTGCAGGCCGAATCAAGCTAGCGGTTTTACCTGAGCCTTGGGTCACCCAGGCCTTAAAGGGCAGCAATACCTGCAAGGTGACACTCGACCTGCAAGAGGAGTGGAAAAAAGTGGTCGGCAAGGACGTGGCCTTAGCCCAAACCTGCCTGGTAGTAAAAAAAGACCTGGCAGCAAAACACCCGAACGTCGTTGCAGCGTTCCTGTCCGCGTATAAAGATTCCATCGACTGGGCCAATCAAAACCCGAGCGCAGCCGGTCAACTTGCGGAAAAGCTGGGGGTTGGCATGAAAGCCCCGGTAGCAGAAGCGGCTATTCCCCGGTGCAACCTGCGGTATGAAGATGCTCAAACCAGCAAACCTGCAGTCGAAGCTTTTCTTAAGGTGCTCTATGATTTTGCTCCTCAAAGCATAGGGGGTAAAATGCCTGATAATGACTTCTACTATAAAGAATAGCCTGGTCACCCTCGGTTCGATTTTTTTCTTGTTCTTGGTATGGAAGATCCTTTCTTTGGTCATCGGGGCAGAGATTATACTCCCTGCCCCGGAAACTACCATGCGCGATCTGGTTAATGCCGTCCGGTCAGCCGCGTTCTGGCAATCGGTGGAAGCCACGGTGTATCGCGGCTTGGCCGGTTTTTTGGTATCTTGTTTAGCGGGTGCCGTAACCGGCTTTCTGGCAGGATTTAATTCGGTTGTGTTCTGGGCTCTTCAGCCCTTCATGACGGTAATCCGTACAACCCCTGTAATGTCTTTCATACTTCTCGCTCTTATCTGGTTTCGCACCGAACTGGTTCCCATATTCGTCTCGTTCCTCATCGCGTTTCCCATTATATTCGATAACGTGGTCCAGGGGATAAAGAATGTCGACAGGCAGTTAGTGGAAATGGCAAGACTGTTCCGAGTCAAGCCCTGGCGTATCCTCTTCGAGCTCTATATCCCTTCCATTCTTCCGTTTTTGGCTGCAGGAACATCTTCGGCCATGGGTCTAACATGGAAAGTCATCATCGCAGCCGAGATATTGAGCCAACCGACCTTTGGGATCGGCACTCAAATGCAAAACGCCAGGATTTACCTGGAAACTGCTCGTATTCTCTCCTGG
This sequence comes from Syntrophothermus sp., assembly GCF_013314835.1. Lineage (NCBI taxonomy): Bacteria > Bacillati > Bacillota > Clostridia > Eubacteriales > Syntrophomonadaceae > Syntrophothermus > Syntrophothermus sp. The sequence continues at coordinate 3,443 of NZ_JABUEX010000034.1, read as the reverse complement.
ACCGTGGTTATCGTCTTCATAAGCTTTGTCTTCGAGAGCATCCTCGCTACGGTAGAACGAAAACTTAAAACTTGGGGAGAATAGAGGCATGCCGTTAAGCCTGTGTCACATTTCCAAAGAATTCGATGGGTTAAAGGTCTTGGAGGATCTAACCCTAGAAGTGAAAGAGAATACGCTCACCTGTATCCTCGGACCATCCGGATCAGGTAAAACCACCCTCCTTAACATCATCGCCGGTATCATCGAGCCCGATGCTGGGGAAATGGTAGGTTTTGCCGGTCACAGAATAAGCTATATTTTTCAGGAAACCAGGCTTCTGAAATGGAAAACTGTTCGTGGAAACCTCGATTTTGTGCTTAAGGATCATCTTTCACCTTCCGCTCGCCAGCAAACCATATCCCATTACCTGCAACTGGTAGGTCTCGAGGAATTTCAGAACTATTATCCGGAAAAGCTTAGTGGAGGCATGAAGCAACGGGTGTCCTTGGCCCGGGCGTTTGCATATCCTGCTGAAATTCTACTGATGGACGAACCGTTTGTCGGCCTCGACCTCGGGCTCAAGCTATCCCTGATGCATTCGTTTCTCGACCTCTGGCTGGCCGAACGACGTTCGACCTTCTTTGTCACCCACGACATTCAAGAAGCCTTGTTCCTGGGAGAAGAGGTGTTTGTACTCACCCATCGTCCAGGCAGAATTAAAGGCCATTTGACCATTGATGTTCCCCACCGCGAAAGAAGCCTCCAACGCCAAGAAATGGCCGACTTGCAAGAAACCCTATATCGACTTCTGACAGAATAGCCCTGATTCCAGCTTCTTGTTAAGCCGTAATGACCGGTTATCAAGTATAGCAAGCCAGATTCTTGAAAGCTAGAGCAGGTTTTCCAATCCATATACCATTCCTTTTCTGCCCGCCATCTTCTTGACCGCTAGCAACACTCCCGGCATGAATGATTCGCGGTTATACGAATCATGGCGGATGGTAAGAGCTTGTCCCGGCCCTCCAAAAATGACCTCCTGGTGGGCAACCAGCCCTGGCAAACGCACGCTGTGAACGCGTACGCCCTCCAACGCCCCACCTCTACAACCGGGGAGCTTGACCGTCTCCTGTACCGCCCGCGGAGGAATCCCAGCTAAAGCTTCATTTATCATCTCCGCCGTCTTTACGGCAGTGCCTGATGGTGCATCCAGCTTTTGATCATGATGGAGCTCGATTATTTCAACATTGGGAAAATACCTGGCCGCTTCTTTCGCAAATTTCATCATCAGTACGGCCCCAATCGCAAAGTTAGGAATCACCGCGATACCTACCTCTTTTTCTCCGGCAAGCGTCTCCAACTGCTGCAACTCGAATTCGTTCAAGCCCGTAGTACCGATTATCGCGGTTACCCCCCGCGACAGAATTGTCCGGGCATTGCTATAGACTGTGTGAGGAGTAGTGAAATCTATGACTATTTCTGGCTTGCAGTCGTCTATCATCTCTGCCACATCGTAGTGAATTGGCAGTTCCAGACCGGAAATCGCAAGAGCCTCAGAAAGCCTTTTCCCTTGACCCTTAGGATCGACAATTCCTACCAACAGCAACTCGTCGTCGCCAAAAACCGCCTTGACCGTTTCCTGCCCCATCTTGCCCAAAGCTCCAGCTACCGCTACTCGAACCCTCGCGTCCATCTTGCAAACCTCCAATCTCTTACTGACCAGCCATGCCTTGCTCCCAACGGCAGTAATTGTCGAGTCTTAACCAATAGTGTATATATTTTCACCTCCGCGTCAAGCCGGAGAACCCAATTGCCCGTGTTGTACAAACGGTGTTTTCAGTATAGAATTGATTTCAACGAGACCTTGTGAAACACGATGAGGAAGGTGACATGTGCCGTGTGGATAGGAGTTCTAAGCCCTGCCGCCTCCAAGTTGCTGGTCATCGGTTGTCTTACCGTAGCCAGTTTAGCGCTCTACATACAGGTCAGGCTAACCCCCGCTGATGACAAATCCCGAAGACGCTGGTTGTACACTTTTTATTACACGGTCATAGTTTTGGTGGCTTCACTGGTGTATTTCAGCTACCAGTATGTACGCCAAGGACACTTTTGACTTCAGGCTCAGGGGGTAAAAATATTTCGCGATCTGCAAGCTAGGAGTCAGCCGCTGAAGAAGGAGAGATGAAATAATGATGAGAGTAACCATTCCGGGACGAGGCGAGTTGGTGTTCGAACACTTGTTTCTCGATATGAATGGAACCCTGACGCTAGATGGTCAGCTGTTGCCTGGAGTCAAAGAAAGAATAGAACAGCTAAAGTCTCAACTTGAGGTCGTTCTGCTGACCGCAGATACTTTCGGAACTGGGGCCAGAGTAGCCGAAGAACTGGGCATTACCTTACAAAAAGTAAGCCCTGAAAAAGGAGGCAAAGATAAAGCCCGGCTTACAGCTTCCCTTCGTCCTGAAGGGGTAGTAGCTATCGGCAACGGCTTTAATGACTGCGAAATGATGGAACAGGCGCTTTTGTCCATCGCCGTTATAGGGCCTGAGGGATGCTGTGGCTCTACTTTGCAACACGCTGATATTGTGGTTAATAACATCTTGGACGGTCTCGACCTGTTGCTTAACCCGCTACGATTAGTAGCAACACTTCGCAACTAGATGAATCTGTCACACACTGCTGTTTTTGAGCCGAGGATGAGTTTCGTCCAGTTCTACTACTATTACCTCTCGACCTATCTTTCTTACCGTGTCCCACGGTATAATGAGTTTTTGTCGATCCACCCATAGGTTTATGAAATTGCCCTTGTTTGGTAGGATAATGGAAACCACTTCTCCGGTTTCGCAGTCGATCACGAGATCCGATTCCCCCACAGTCCCAAGCCTCATCCCGTCGTAAATGTTGACTATCTCTTTTCCAACCAGCTCGCTCAGCTTCACACTTGCTCCCCCCGTGACTTACCCCGGCCTTTCCTCCGCCTAACTTGTCTTTCTAATAAATTAATAGTCGCCGGCTTCAAGATTTATCCCCAAAGTTTTTCTCCAAATTTGAACCTACTCTTATTATCCCCGGAATGTCCTTTAGAAAACGAACACTCGGTCACATTATCAGAAATCAGTCCCCGTTTTTCCCATTTTTTTTGAGACCTGTCCTCATAACGCCTGACAGGAATAATGAACAATTCTGAGTTATAGAGTCAATCCGTGTGTATCGGCCCGGCACTCAGTTGGCTGAAATTGTAACATGCCATCGGGTTCCGAAAAAGCCAGCCGCTTATAATCAAAGACTTGAGCTGAGTGCCCGGGTTTGTGTGCATCTGCCCGAAAAATAGATCTGCGGCAGGAGTGTTAGCCGGGCGAAGCGACGTATGACGAGCTCCGGCACTCAACTAAACGACAATTTGGTTAAACAAAGGTTACTGAGACTTCCGTTGAGTGCCGGACAACACACGGCGAAACTGAGGGCTG
>NZ_JABUEX010000033.1:0-31774 GCF_013314835.1 Syntrophothermus sp. | reverse complement strand
AGGTGGTTTTCTTGGCCCAAAAGAAAATTTTTACACCCAAAATGGGATCGAAAGGTCAAATGACGTTGCCAAAAGAAATACGGACTGCTCTTGAAATAGAAGAGGACGACCGGGTTCTCCTCAAAATTGAAGACGACGGGAAGGTTGTCCTGGAGAAGGCAATAATTATTCCCGCCAGTGAAAAAGATGGGTTTCATGTCCAATCGGACTAGACGATAAAAAGATAGTGTTGTGGTATACACGAGGCAGGTGATCGGCGTGGTGACTCTTGAAATTGGTGATATAGTAAGTGGCCCAATTTTTCCCGAACCAGTTAAAGTGGTGGCTATTAGAGATATAGGTTCGAAGATGGTCAAAATCGAGGCTGTCGGTGTTAATTCCAGGAGATATTATGATCCCATCCTGGGCCCTAATGAGCTAGCAACTATTGTCAAATCTTCTGAACACCATCTAGTGCTCTCAGGTGAAGCCGAGCATGTATTTCTTTACTTGGAAGGTATGCGAATCCGTAATGCCTTCCAGTTTGACCCGCTATACGGCGTGAGCGTTTCGCAGGTTGACCCTTTGCCGCACCAAATCGAAGCCGTCTACCATCACATTCTCAAGAATCCCAGCATTCGTTTCCTGCTGGCCGACGATCCCGGTGCCGGCAAGACTATAATGGCCGGGCTATTATTGAAAGAGTTGAAATATAGAGGTCTGGTTAATCGAGTCCTTATTATCGTGCCCGGGCATCTAAAGGAACAATGGTTACGCGAGATGAAAGAGCGCTTTCAGGAGAGTTTTATAATTGTCGACCGCGGTGTAATGAACGCCAGCTGGGGCCAAAACGTATGGACTGAGCGCCATCAAATCATAACTTCCCTGGATTTTGCCAAACAGGATGACGTTATGTTTGCTCTAAAGGATTCCTCCTGGGACCTGGTGATTGTGGACGAAGCTCATAAGATGTCCGCCTATAAATACGGGGAAAAAATCAGTAAAACCGTCCGCTACCAGTTCGGCGAGCTCATTTCCCAAATTACTAAATATCTCCTCTTTCTTACTGCCACACCCCATCGCGGAGATCCGGAAAACTTCCGCCTGTTTTTGGACCTTCTGCAGCCTGGCTTTTTTGCCAGTACGGAGATGCTGGCCGCCTCGATTCAAAATAAGGATAACCCGCTTTTTTTAAGGCGGCTTAAAGAAGACCTTAAAGGGTTTGACAATAATCCCCTTTTCCCTCCCCGCAAGGTAGAGACAGTGAAATACCGGCTGAGTGATGCCGAAAAGATGCTTTATAACGCAGTCACCGACTATGTGGAGCAACACTTCAATAAGGCTCTGCAGAAGGAGAAACGCAATGTTGCCTTCGCGTTGACCATCTTGCAGCGGAGGTTAGCCTCTAGCGTCAGAGCGGCACGCAAATCTTTAGAGCGCCGGTGCAGTCGTCTGGAAGAGCTGTATAAAAATGGGCAGTTGCTTCAGGAAGTCGGTTATACGGAGGATTATTTGGAAGACCTGGAAGAGAACCAGCGGTGGCAGAAAGAAGAAGAGCTTTTGGAAAAACTGACTTCTGCAGAAACGCTGGATGAACTGAAGGTTGAAATCGATAAGTTGAAGGAACTTGTTCTGCTGGCTAGAGAGGTCGAAAAGCAAGAGATCGAAACCAAGCTTAACCGACTCAGGGAAGTCATCGAAAATGAGAGGGTCAAAGAAACCGGCGCTAAGATCCTGATTTTTACCGAATCCAGGGATACACTGGAGTACCTAGCAGAGAAGATCGGCAAGAAATGGGGATATTACATCACCACTATTCACGGTGGGATGGGCATGGATGCCCGTATCAGGGCGGAACACGAATTCAAGAACAGGGCCCAGGTCATGGTGGCTACGGAAGCGGCCGGTGAAGGCATAAATCTACAATTTTGCTGGTTGATGGTTAATTATGACATCCCCTGGAACCCCAACCGCCTGGAGCAGAGGATGGGACGCGTTCACCGCTACGGGCAACGGAACGAAGTCCATATTTACAACCTGGTGGCAGTGGATACCCGGGAGGGAAAGATTTTAGAAAAGCTTTTTGAGAAACTGAACCGCATGAAAGAACACCTGGGATCCGACCGGGTCTTTGATGTCATTGGCGACATCCTGCCGGGGACCAGCCTGAAAGACCTTATCCTGGAAGCTATTGCTAACCGCCGGACTATGGAAGATATTCTGTCCGAAATGGAACGGATCCCTGATGCCGAGGCCATCCAAAGGGTCAGGGAGGCAACCCTGGAAGCGCTGGCTACGCGTCACATCGATCTTTCCCGCATCATCGGGGAGCAGCGCATTGCCCGGGAGAACCGTTTGGTGCCGGAGTATATCGAAAAGTTTTTCCTTCGGGCCGCCCAAAAACTTGAACTCAAAATAGAAAAGCGTCAGGACGGCTTTTGGCGGGTAGCCTCGGTTCCCTTTGAAGTGCGCAACCAGCCTTATGAGTTCAAGATTAAATACGGTGAAGTACAGCGGGAGTACCTGAAGATATCCTTTGATAAAGAGAAGGCATCTGAAGGGGAAGCCGAATTTGTCTCTATTGGCCATCCATTGATGGAGGCGGTTTTGGAGACCGTATTTAAGAAATACCGGCAGGATGCTTCCCGCGGCGCCATATTTGTCGATCCTGACGGCAAAAAGAACGGGCTGCTTTGGTTTATGACCGGAGAGATAAAAGACGGAAGAGGTGATATAGCCGGCCGCAAGCTGTTTTGCATTTATCAGGGTGCCGATGGCCGGCTGGTTGATGTTAGTCCTTCGCTTATCTGGGACCTTAAACCGGGTAAAAGTGGTTCTCACGGTTTGGAAGCGGAGGTTATGCCTGTATCGCAGGACGATGTTATTGCTTTCGCTTTGGAGCAGCAGCTACTGCCTTACAGGGAGGAACTGCTCGAGCAGAGGCGGCGGGATGCAGCCCTCAAAGAAAAATACGGGCTAAGGTCTATCGAATCACTAATCCTCGAATCGGAAGCAAAGTTGGCCGACTATGAAATAAGGAGGCTTAAAGGCGAGAAAATTCCGGATGTAACTATGATCCAGGAACAACGGAAACGGGAAGACTTGGAGCGAAAAAAGGAACGGCTTTTAGAAGACATTCGCGTCGAGACAAGTCTCTATCCATCTGAGCCGGCTCTACTTGCCATAGTCCGGGTGGTGCCGGGGAGCACTCTATCGGATGAAATGGCCAGTGATGCGGCTATTGAGCAGGTGGGCATGGACCTGGCCGTGAAATTTGAGCGGGAACAGGGCCGGCAGCCGGAAGACGTGTCCGCTCAGGCCCTGGGTTATGATATCCGCTCCGTCGACAGGGAGGGCAATTACCGCTATATCGAGGTTAAGGCCCGGGCAAGGACCGGCGCCATCGCCCTGACTCCCAACGAGTGGGTGATGGCCAACCGCCTGGGAGAGGAGTACTGGCTGTACGTGGTGGAGCAGGCAGCAGGGAACCCGCAGCTATACCTGATCCAGAACCCGGCAGCCTGTTTGAAACCCGATGAGCAGGTGGAAATCGTACGCTATGTGGTCAGGGACTGGCGGCCTGCAGCAAGGAGGGCTTAAGCATAATTGGCTGCCTACTCCAAAATGGGGAGCGTGTAGAAGTTGGGCATTAAAAAAGCATTTATTGAAACCACTTTTCCAGTCAAATCCGTAAGCGAGCAATCGGCCCGGGAGAAGAACATCCGTCATGGGCACATTTCCACGTTACACATCTGGTGGGCCAGGCGGCCGCTGGCAGCTTCGCGGGCCACTATTTATGCCGCCCTGACCCCGGAGCCGGAAGACGAAGTAGAGCGCTTGGCACGGGCAAATTTTATTGCTGACCTTTCCAAATGGGAAAACTCCTTGAATTCCTATTACATCGAGCGGGCGAGAAAAGAAATCCTGGCGGCCAATAATGGCAATCCACCTAGGGTTTTGGATCCCTTTGCCGGGGGCGGAGCCATTCCCTTGGAAGCCCTGCGCCTGGGCTGTGAGACCTACGCCAGTGATCTTAACCCGGTGGCTGTGCTGATTGAAAAAGCTACACTGGAATTTCCCCAGAAATATGGTAGGCCGGTAGTACGGAAAGTGCGAACGCCGGTGGGCGAAGTGGAGCAAGAGGTCAATCCACTCTTGGAAGACGTTAAGCGCTGGGGAAACTGGGTGCTGGAGGAGGCCAGAAAGGAAATTGGGCGCTTTTATCCCGCCGAACCCGATGGGAGCATCCCGGTGGGATATATCTGGGCACGGACGGTGAAGTGCCAGAACCCGGCCTGTAGCACCGAAATCCCTCTTATGCGCCAGACCTGGCTGGCTAAAAAAGAAAAGAAACGAGTGGCCCTGCGGATTGTGCCGCAGGGTAGAAATGTAGGTTTTAAAATTGCTGAAGGCCAGGAGATTGACTTTGACCCCGGGGAAGGCACCGTGGCCCGGGCTAAAGCAATCTGCCCCTGTTGCGGCAGTGGCCTGACCGACAAAGAGGTGCGCCGGCAGTTCCAGGAGGGCAGGGCCGGCCAGCGCATGGTGGCGGTAGTCCTGCATCACCCGAACCGGCAGGGCAAGACCTACCGCCTGGCCACGGAAAAGGATATGGAGGTTTTTCAGGAAGCCGAGAGGTATCTGGAACAAAAGCGGGAGAGGCTGTGGGACAAGTGGGGCTTTGACCCGGTGCCGGGTGATGAAGAGATTCCATTGATGAGCGGTACTTTTAACGTTCCTATATATGGCATGAAAACTTGGGGTGATCTCTTCAACCCCCGCCAGAAGCTGGCACTGATCACTTTTGCGGATAAGGTGCGACAGGCGCATGGAAAGATGCTGGCGGAGGGGTATGAGGAGGAGTACGCCAGGGCGGTGGTGACGTATTTGGCACTGGGAGTGGATAGGTTAGTTGATTATGATTCTAATTTATGCATTTGGGCAGTTTCCGGTGAGTTCGTTGCTCATACTTTTGGAAGACAAGCATTGCCAATGGTATGGGACTATTTCGAACTGAATCCGTTTAGTAAAGCTACGGGGGACTGGAACTCAGCGTTGGAGTGGGTTTTAAGAGTTATTGATCACTGTTGCCAAATTACTTCTACCCCCGCTACCGTCACCCAAGCTTCTGCTGCCTCCCTGCCCTATCCCGATAACTTTTTCGACGCTGTGGTCACTGATCCGCCGTACTATAATGCTGTTCCGTACGCTGATCTTTCTGATTTCTTTTATGTATGGCTAAAAAGAACGGTTGGAGATTCATACGTTAATTTATTTGCCACGCCTTTAACACCTAAGGCAGAAGAAATTGCGGAGATGAGTAGTTGGGATTCTAAGAGATATGCGTACAAGGATAAGAAGTTTTTTGAAACTATGATTTCAAAGGCCTTCTCAGAGATCTATCGTGTTCTAAAACCAGAAGGCATTGCCGTAATTGTTTTCGCCCACAAAACCACCGACGCCTGGGAGACAATTATCAACGCCCTTTTGAATTCCGGTCTTTACCTCACCGCCTCCTGGCCCCTGAATACCGAGATGCAGGCCCGCCTTAGGGCTAAAGAATCCGCGGCCCTGGCTTCGTCCATTTACATGGTTTGCCGCAAGCGGACGAAAAAGGAAACTGCTTATTTTAACGAGATCAAGCCCCTGGTTGAGGAAAGGATCAAGGAAAAGCTCGACCAGTTCTGGAACGAAGGCATCGGCGGCAGCGACTTCTTCATATCCGCCATCGGCCCGGCCCTGGAAGTCTTCGGCCGGTACGAGCGGGTAGAGACCTATTCGGGCGAGGAAGTGAATGCAGCAGAGCTCTTGGATTTTATTCGCAAAACAGTGAGTGAATATGCTTTAACCAAAATCCTCAAGGACAGCCACCTGGGCGGCATTGACGCCGAAACCCGCTTTTACCTCCTGTGGCGCTGGACCTACAACGGGGCCAAAGTCCTCTTTGATGAAGCCAGGAAGCTGGCCAGTGCCGTGGGGATCGAGCTTACCCAGTACTGGAACAATGGTTTTATTAAGAAGGAGAAAGAGTTCATTAGCGTATTGGGGCCGAAAGAACGGGGCACCAGGTTCCTGGAAAAGACAAAGTTTGACAATATGGTAGATGTCCTTCACGCCTGCCTTATCCTGTGGGAGAAAAACCAGCGCCAGAAGATTACCGAGATCCTCACCAGCACGGGGCATTTGCACAACAACGACTTCTGGCAGGTGGCCCAGGCCCTCTCCGAAGTGCTGCCGCCCGGAGATAAGGAAAAACAGATGCTCCAGGGCTTCTTGTACGGGCGGGAGAGTTACCAGAAGGTGACTAACGGTGGCCATAATGGCGGGCAACTAAAACTTTTTCAATAGCAACTTTGAGCGCAATGTGATTTTTAAGGAGGCGACTATATGACTCTTCCAACCTGGTGGCAGGTAGTGACACCCCATAAAGACATCCGGGCGAAATCTTTTAGTGAGGCGGTCTTCGCCGCCGACCTGGGCGATGTGTTAAGCGGCATGGCGCCCGAGGAATACCGTGACCCGCGGCTTTTCTTTGCCAAGACCTACCTGACAGAGGGCTTAAAACACCTGGCACAAAACGTCCTTTCCCGCCTCTGCACGGGGAAAGGCGACCCCGTCATCCAGCTGCAGACGCCCTTTGGTGGCGGCAAGACCCATGCCCTTTTAACCCTGTACCACCTGGTAAGGTCCTGCGGCCAGGTTACCCACCTGGAGCAGCTTCAAGGATTGCTGGCAGACTGGCGTAACCTTTCCGGCGCCAGGGTGGCGGCCTTTGCCGGGACGGCGGCGGACCCCATCAAGGGCAGGACACCTTGGGGCGAGATCGCTTACCAGCTTGGCTGCTATGAAATCGTCAAGGAACATGACATCAGGCGGGTGGCGCCGGGGAAAGAGCGGCTCAAGGAAATATTAAAAAGAAGTGGCCCCACCTTAATTCTTATCGATGAATTATTGCAGTACATAGTCAAGGCCAACCGAGTCGAAAAAATGGAGAAGATCACTCAAGGTCAGACCCTGGCCTTCCTGCAGGAGTTGTCGGAGGCGGTGGCTACCTCCGAGAAGTCCGTCCTGGTGCTAACGCTGCCCGCGAGCATCCTGGAGCAGTATGACGAAGAGGCCGAAAAGGCACTGGCCCAGTTGCAGAAGGTATCAGGCCGGGTAGAAAGCATTTACGTGCCGGTAGAAGGGGTGGAAATTTACGAAGTCATCCGCAAGCGGCTTTTTGAAAACCTGGGTGACCCCAAAACCCACCGCCACATAGCGGAAGCTTATTTCCGCCTCTATCAAGGACTGGGTAGTGACGTACCCGCTGAGGTGCGGGAGACGGCCTACCGGGAGAAGATGGAGCGGGCCTATCCCTTTCACCCAGAATTTATTGACGTCTTATACGAGCGATGGGGTTCCTTCCCCACCTTCCAGCGCACCCGGGGGGTGTTGCGGCTCCTAGCTCAGGTCATCGGGGACTTGTATGACCGCAAGGTCTCGGCCCCCTTGATCCAGTCCTCCCTGGTGGACCTGGTCTACGCACCCGTGCGCCGGGAGTTCATTAAGCACCTCGGCAATGAGTACGATAGCATCATTTCCGCCGACATTGCCGGCAAAGCCCGGCGGATAGATCAGGAAATGGGTAGCGAATATGAAAGGTACGGCATCGCTAAAGGCCTTGCCACGGCGGTCTTTCTCTATTCCTTCAGCGGTGGGGAGCGCCGGGGGGTAAATCTCCCCTGGCTCAGGGTGGCCCTCCTGAGGGAAGGCGTTCCCTCCACTATTGTCGGCGATGCGGTGAGCAAGCTCGAAGACTCTCTCTGGTATTTCCATACCGAAAAACGCTTCTTCAGCTTCAAGAACCAGCCAAATCTTAACCGCATCATTGTCGATAAAGAAGAGGCCATCGACCCTGAGCAGGTCCGTGAATGCCTTTATGAGCATCTGAACAGGCTGGCCAAAGGGGCTGTTTTTGACGTCTACCTGTGGCCGGATACTTCAGGGGACGTACCCGATAACCGGCGGTTGAAACTCATCCTGCTGGAGCCTGGGCAGAAATACGGGGAAAAGGAAACCGGGCAGTTTGCCCGGGAGATATTCGATAATGCCGGGGTTACTTTTCGCATCTACCGCAACACGTTATTTGTTGTCGCCCTGGATGCGGGTGCTTATGCTGGTTTAGAAAAGCAATTGAGGCGTTTCCTGGCCCTACAGGACATCTCGGGCGATGCGGACATCTCTCTGACAGCCGGCGCCCGGCAAGAATTGAAGAATAAACTCGATGATGCCAAGAAAGACCTTCCTTATGCAATTATGGCCGCCTACCGCCACGTGGGCTGGCGCAGTAACGGCGACATAATCTGGCGGGATATGGGGATCCCTACCGTGGGGCAAGATCCCTCCTTAAGCCAACGTGTCTGGCAGTATTTAAAAGACGAGGAACGCATTTTATCTTCCCTGACACCTAAACTGATCTTGGACCGGGCTTTTGGTAAAGAAGAAACAGAAAAAACCATCCAGGAAGTTTATGATGTTTTCCTCAAAACTCCCGGCCTGCCCTGCCTGGAAAGCGAAAAAGTGCTGCTCGAGGCGGCCAGACAGGGTGTAAGGACCGGCCTGCTGGGGGCACGCATAGGTTCTACCCTCTATTTTGGCGAAACCCCGCCAGATTTGACTTTGGATGCTGTCATTGTACGTGCCGAGAAAGCTGAAGAGGAGAAAAAGATTAGTATAGGCAAGTCGATTGATACTGACGGCGGTTTTAGTGGCAGTTATCCTGATGCAGGTAATGGCAGTAAGGATGATACGCTAAAAGATGAGACAATCGATTCGGACAAAGGTAGAACACAGGCTGTTTATGTTAATGAGGGTAGTTCCAGTCAAGCGGTGTCAGCTAAAGTTAATCGTATAAGCATCAAAGCTTCCGTACCCTGGGATAAACTGTCGCATGTTGTTACCGGTGTCATTCGACCGCTGAAAGCGTGTGGTTCTGACCCTGAGATTACTATTGAAATAAGAGCTGAGTGCGAAGATGGCTTTGATCGTACTACCCTTGACAGCAAGGTAAAAGAAACATTACAGCAACTGGGGTCAAGCATAGTGGAATGGGATGAAGGCTAAAAACATAGACCCCTTGAAGTAAGGGCGGATTAAAGCAATATGAAAGGAGATGCCACCTTTCGGATAGGGAGGAACTCATTGGTAGGCTCCTTGTCCGATAAAATTGCGATGTTTTATATGTGAGGAGCCGTTGGATCCTGCTATCCACTCAGTTCATGTAGACCATATTATTCCTGGGGCTAACGAAGTCAAGTAACAATTCGGCTCCAGCAATTTATACTTCGGCACGTTGAGAAAGTCCACTCACTATGGATTGATTCAAATATGCAGTTTTTTTAGGGGAGATATGCCGGTGACAGGTGATAAATATAACTGGAAACGTTTCTGGTGTCCCCGTACAGGCAACATCAGCTTGCTCGATGGAGGCTATTTACTTGACCCAGATTCAGAGGTTGGAATGTTTTTTAACCATGATCTGGTCCCATTTGAAGCCATAATGGATTTCTCCTGCCTTATTTTGCTTGGCGAGCCGGGGATCGGAAAGTCAACTGCGATGGAACTGCAAAGAAGTTTGATTGAGGAGCAGGTTACAAAAGTGGGAGGAGAGACTCTCTGGGTTGACCTGCGAGCTTGCTCAACGGACGAAGGTCTGTGTAAGCTGCTCTTTGAAAACCCCGTTTTTCAATCCTGGCTGAGTGGGAACCATCCGTTGCACCTGTTCCTCGACAGCCTTGATGAGTGTCCGCTGCCAATTAATACGGTGGTAGCCAAGCTGGGCGAAGAATTTAAGAATTGCCCCGTTGACCGGCTTTTCTTGCGCATCATTTGCCGGACAGCGGACTGGCCAAATAGCTTAGAAAACCGGTTAAAGCAACTGTGGGGCAAAGATGCCGTAGGCGCTTATGAACTGGCCCCGCTCCGTCGGGTTGACGTGGTTGAGGCCGCAAAAAGCAGCGGATTGGATCCAGAAGCCTTCCTGGAAGAAATCGACCGAAGGGAAGCCGTACCGCTGGCGATTAAACCAGTTACGTTGCAGTTCCTAATTAACAGTTATAGGAGTAAAGGCAAGTTCCCACCCACCCAAGCGGAATTGTACTATGATGGCTGCCTTCGGCTCTGCGAAGAGCCAAGCGAGATTCGTCGTGAGGCACGGCTGGTTGGCGAATTCGAATCTGAGCAGCGCTTAATGGTGGCGGCACGTATCGCAGCCGTTTCTATCTTTGCCGGCAAAAACGCTGTCTGGGTCGGCATGGATAGAGGCGACGTTCCTGATGGAGATGCCACGATAAGAGAGCTTATAGGGGGGAGCGAGAGTTCAAACGGTCGACAATTTGAAGTCAGCGAAGCGGCCATTAGGGAAACTCTGGGGACTGGGCTATTTTCTTCCCGTGGCCCGAATCGCCTGGGTTGGGCGCACCAGACCTACGCGGAGTTCCTCGCGGCGTGGTATCTCCGCCAACATGAGGCCCCACTCACCCAAATAATGAGCCTGATTGTCCACCCGGGCACACCAGAGGGAAAAATTGTCCCACAACTGCGTGAAACAGCGGCCTGGCTGGCCAGCATGGAGCCCCGCGTGTTTTCGGAGATCATGAAGACCGACCCCGAAGTATTACTTCGCAGCGATGTCGCGACCGTAAATGCAAAAGAACGCGAACTCCTGGTAGGGGCCCTTCTAAAACTTTATGACGAAGAAAAACTTTTGGACCTCGACCTGGATCTTCGAAGGCAATATGGGAAGCTAACCCATCCCGGTTTGGCCAGGCAACTCCGACCTTATATTCGCGACAACACTAAAGGCATCATCGTGCGCCGGGTAGCAGTGGATATCGCAGAGGCCTGCGGTCTAAGAGAACTTCAAGAAGATCTTGTGGAGATTGCATTAGATTCGACCGAACAGCTGCCAGTGCGGGTCAACGCTGCTTATGCCGTCTGCCGCATCGGGGATGGACCAACAAAGGCAAAGCTAAAACCCCTGGCCGTCAGCAATGCCGAAGCCGATCCAGAAGACGAACTGAAAGGCTGTGCGCTGCGGGCACTATGGCCAGATCATATTACGGCAGAAGAATTGTTCGCCAGCCTTACTCCGCCTAAGAAAAAATTTTTTATTGGGGCTTATAGTACATTTCTTTCGCACGAAGTTGCCCGGCACCTTAAACCTTCCGATTTACCGGTGGCGCTCGAGTGGGTTGAGAAACATCGGCCGGAGAGGGTGTCGCTATCGCCTTTCGAAGGTCTCGCGGACGAAATAATTCTGCGGGCATGGGATGCACTCGATTCACCAGGCGTGTTGGATGCTTTTGTGAAGATGGCCTTTTTGCGAATGAAATATTACCTTAGTATCATAGAAGATCAGTCGAAATTAGAAAAGCTGAAAACCATGGTGAGTAGTGACGACCACAAGCGCCGTAAATTCCTTGTAACGGTAGTTCCCATACTCGAAGATCCTAAGAAAGAATCTTTTCTGATGATTTACGAAGTGCCGTTTACTCTAAGCAAAGACCTTCCATGGATGATCGAGCGCCTGCAAGAATCAAAGACCGAAAAAGAGCAGCGAGCCTGGGCTCACTTGATCGAGAGGGTTTTTGACGAAGGCGATGTGGCGCACTCAGAGGCCATCTATCTTGCCAGCAAAAGCTGCCCGGCTTTGGCCGAAATATTCTCAGGGTTCTTTAAGCCAGTTAAACTGAATTCGCCGGAAGCAGAAGATATGAGAAGAACGTATCAGGTAAGGGAAAAATGGCGGGAACGACGCCCAACTCGGCCGCTTTTAAAACCGCCTCCGGCAGAGCGCATTGCCGTGCTCTTGGAAAAATGCGAGTCTGGAGACATAGGGGCATGGTGGCAGCTGAACAGGGAGATGACCCTCGAGCCCGACAGCACTCACTATGGTGATGAGCTTGAACCAAATCTCACCGCTCTGCCTGGTTGGAAGGCTGCTGACCAGACAACCAGGAAGAGAATAGTCGAAGCAGCAAAGAGATATGTGCATGAACAGGATCCTAGAACCTCCGAATGGCTGGGGGAAAATATACTGTACCGTCCGGCGTTTGCTGGCTACAGGGCTCTGCTGCTTCTTTTGCAAGAAGAACCTCATTTTCTTTCCGAACTGCCCGCCGACATTTGGCAGAAGTGGGCGCCGATTATCATCGCCTACCCTGTACCATGCAACTTTGGAGACGAAAGCCTGCATCTAACACTGGTCGAAATGGCCTACCGCTACGCCCCGGAAGAGATAATCAAAACTGTCCTTTTAATGATTGATAAGGAAAATGCGGAAGGTGATCATATTTTCATTACCCGCAAGGTGCAAAAGTGCTGGGACGAACGACTTGCTATAGCACTGCTAGACAAAGCAAAGGACGAGGAGTTAAAGCCCAGGTGCATGGGCTGCCTGCTCAGTGATTTGCTGGACCACGGGGTTCACGAAGCTAGGGCTTTCGCCGAATCACTTATATCTATACCAGCTTCCTCTGAGGAGAAAGAACGTTCAAGGGCGGTTGTGGCGGCCTGCGCGCTCATAAACCATACTGAGAACGCTAGCTGGCTAACCGTTTGGCCGGCCATTCAAGGGGATGCTAACTTTGGACGCGAGGTGATTTTGGCCGTAGTACAAGAGGATGATTGGCATGCTACTACTGTCGGACCAAAGCTTACAGAGGAGCAACTTGCGGATTTATACATCTGGCTTGTGCGCCAGTTCCCATATACCGAAGATCCCGTTGATGAAGAGGCTCAGTGGGATGGTCCTAGGGAGAGCATTGCCGAGTGGAGGAACGCCATCTTGAACCATCTTAAAAATCGCGGCACTTGTAAAGCCTGTGAGGAAATTAGAAGGGTTGCCCGCGAGTTGCCCGAAATTAGCTGGCTGAAATACTCGCTGCTGACGGCCAAGGAGATTTTCCTTCGCCAAACATGGACACCACTTCAGCCAAAGTATATTTTACAAATCGTGGCCGATAAGCGGCTTCGCCTAGTCCAAAACGGAGATCAACTTTTAGAAGCTCTGATAGAATCGCTGGAGCGTCTAGATATGAAACTTCAAGACGAAACACCCGCTGCAATCGACCTATGGAACGAATGTAAGTTAAATAACAAAACTATTTACCGTCCAAAAGACGAGAACAGATTGTCCGATTACGTCAAGAGGTATCTGGATGAGGACCTCAGGCAGAGAGGTATCATTTTTAACCGTGAGGTTGAAATCCGCCGCGGCGCAGGACCAGGAACCGGGGAACGAACAGATATTCACGTGGACGCCGTCCTCCGCAGTTTGAACGGCGATGTATATGATCGTGTGTCGGCCATCATTGAAGTTAAAGGCTGCTGGCACCCCGAACTATATCACGCGATGAAAACTCAGCTTGTGGACCGCTACCTTAAAGATAACCGTTGCCAACACGGACTATATCTTATCGGGTGGTTCGATTGCGTCCAGTGGGATAGCAATGATCCTCGAAAGAGCCAAGTGCCCCAACTAAGCAGGGCAGAAGCAAAGGCTAAGTTTGAAACCCAGGCTGA
Organism: Syntrophothermus sp.; assembly: GCF_013314835.1. NCBI lineage: Bacteria > Bacillati > Bacillota > Clostridia > Eubacteriales > Syntrophomonadaceae > Syntrophothermus > Syntrophothermus sp. The sequence continues at coordinate 18,229 of NZ_JABUEX010000033.1, read as the reverse complement.
AGAACTTTCAAGGCAAGGGGTGCGAATAAGGGCCTTTATTCTAAATGCGGCACTCCGTTAACCCATCTTTCGGTAATTGAATAGATATCAAAACCTCAAGTACCGCATGGACAAAAATGCGGCCTGATTGGTCCTAACAACGTGGGCGAGTCCAGGGTGGTAAAGGTTGTAAAAGCCTTTTATTGGCATAGAATAAAAGCAGCAGCGTTTGCGGGTTTATCCTAGGGAGCGAGCAGCCTATGGCGGAGGCTGCTCGCTCAACTTTTTTGGGTAAATAGTAGCGGGCATGCCGGCAAATTCTCGCGCCGCTCACGCCGCTCGTGTTGGGCGGCGTGAGAGAATCAGGTAGGGTTGGTGATATGCTAGGATAATTTCATGTTGGTATAGTTCCTTGCCGGCATACTTCCAAGTTGGCATATAAGGATGGAATTTTACCAGTATACTGGAATGGTTCTTTGTTGGCTTGCGGGGATGGAGTTTTATCTCCATGTTGGCATACTTCCATGCTGGCATAAAAGGATGGTTTCTTACCTGCAAGTAGGCAATATGGCTTACCACCATACTCACATGTAAATATGCTGGTATGTATCCATGCCGCTATGCCGACATAACTGCATGTCAGCTAGCGCCGCTCGCGGCGTGTTGGGCGGCTTGGGGACAGGGTTTACAAGTAGGGGAATTTATATTGCAGGAGGATAAACTGCCGGAAAGATAGTATAAACTCCAGAGACGTATCATCAAATTTTGGTCACATTTGGTCACGGACTATGCGGAAATGAGGGCATTGGAAGGAAAAACCAAAAAGTTGTCCTGGCCGGAGAGCCTCGTTTTATAAGACTTTACGGAATTAGCGGTATTAGAAAATACCCCGTAAAATATGCAATCCAGAACTCGTAATGCGCAGGTCGAGGGTTCGAATCCCTCCATCAGCTCCAAAAAAAGCTAATAATGGTGCGGCTTTCGAGACGCGAACGGTGACTTTATTGGGGGAAAATGGGTTTTGGTCACCGTTTGGTCACGAGCCGCAAAGATGCGGACAGGGACATATCCTGTCCTATTTTTTGCATGCATCCTTGGAGCACTTGGCTGAGTAGGTCGAAGGCAGCCCTTTTTAACATAGTGGCCGGCATCCCCTGTGGGTATGCCGGCCGCCTCTGCGTGCGCCCGGCATGGGCGTTGTCTATAGGGTGCAAGTCCCGAACGGCGAAGGTAGCAGTAGCCGTAGCTTAAGGCAAGGGTGTCTGCGGCAACGCGGAATCTGAAGGAAGCAGGCGGCAAACCTCCGGCTCGAGGACCACGAACCCCAGGTGAGGCTAGTGGCAGTTGGATGAGCGTGCGCAACAACGTAAAGTCCGTGCTGTCATTTAGCACATTAAATTAGCCACGATTTTTCACAATGAAGCAGCCCAGTCATCTAGCACAAATAGCAAGATTAGCAAATTACACTCTACCGACATTCAGGAATTTACACATTAGCACAATAAACTTCTACAACCGCTAACGTCCCCATCCCTGGCAAGAAGCCAATTCGTTGTTATACCTGCTGAGCCTGCTGCGCCATTTGAAGCGGCGGACAGATGGCTGCAGCAGGGCATCTGAAACCGTCGCCTTTCCCCAAAGCGTAAACAAAGGAGATGACCATCGTCGCCGGGGCTGTGGAGATGTGGGCAACGCGAGGCGCAGCCGAAGCGTTGTCCAAGCGCCTGTGGACCCCTGGGGATAACCCCGCTGCTCTCCAAGCCCTAGGTTTTTGGAACCCAACTTTGACAGTAAACACCGGCTTGAAAGGGGTTAATGGGCCGGAAACCCAGTAATATCAAGGGTTCTTTCTTCGGAAATCCCGAAAAACGTAGTGAAAACTTTTTGTTGCCCAAGCCTGTTTCTCCATGGCACCATCTGCTATAATTGTTAGTGACGAAGGCACAAGGTGGTGCTTTGGTTGTTCCCACGAGTTATCACTACAAAGCGCAATGGCCAGATCTACCGTTATCTGGCTATAATCGAATCATACCGTGAAGACGGGAAGAACAAGCAGCGGCAAGTCGGCCATGTAGGGAACATCGACCGGTACAGTGAGGAAGAGATCAAGCGTCTGATCAATAAGCTCCGGGAGTTTCTTCACGACGACCCCTACGGTACCGCAGAGGATATTACAACTTACGGAACCAAGCATTACGGCATTCCCTACGTAGTGAATTTTTTCTGGGACCAATTCGGCCTCACGGAGTTCATCCGCTCCTCCTTAAAAGACCGCCAACTTGAGTTTGATGTAGCCCTCTGCACCAAGATCATGGTGCTGAACCGGCTGATCGCACCTCAGAGTAAGCTCGCGCTCACGCGCTGGATCCCCGATCTCTACCTCGAAGAGCTAGAAGGTACACCCCAGCCAGAGCTTCATCACTTCTACCGGACGCTGGACTGCCTGGTGGAGATCAAAGATGCCCTGGAGAAGTACCTGTACCATCAGCTTACTGATCTTCTGAGTCTCCGCTTGACCCTGGTCTTTTACGACCTTACCAGCAGCTACTTCGAAGGCACGCACTGCCCCTTGGCAGCTTACGGGTACTCACGGGATAAGCGGCCAGACCGGCTACAGATCAATCTCGGCCTTCTCGTTACCCCCGAAGGCATTCCGATTGCCCATGAAGTCTTTCCCGGCAATGTTGCGGACAAGAGCACCGTAGCGAAGACCATCGCGGTTCTGAAGGAGCGTTTCAACATCGGTGAGTGCGTTTTTGTGGGCGACCGCGGGATGGTGAGTAACGATAACCTCTTAGCTCTGCGTGAGGCAGAGTTCCGGTACATCCTTGGTTTTCATAAACGCGGGCGGCTGGTGAGCGACGAGCTGCTGGCTAAACACCAGGACCTAGCTCTATACAGCCAGAGCAAGACAGGATCGCTCTTCTACAAGGAGATTGCGGCGGCCGACGTCCCGGAAGGAGAGGATGAGGACAAATCTGACCCGGAAGTGCGCTACATTCTCTGCCACAACCCGGCCAAAGCAGAAGATGATCGGATCTTTCGGGAAGAAGCGCTCCGGGAGGCAGAGGAGAAGCTGGCGGCTCTTAAAGCGCAGCTTGCGGACGAGACGACCCGGCGTGGGCGAAAGATCACGCCCAAGGGTGTTGTCGTAAAGCTCGCTAGCATCCTCGAGCATAAAGGCATGACACCGTTCTTTGATGTCAGCTACGACGGGCAAAAGGAGCTCAGCTTTCAGCGCAACGAAGCTGCCATCGCGAAGGAAGCTCTGCGCGACGGGAAGTTTCTGGTGAAAACGAACAGCAACCTGGAACCAGAAGCCATTGTGGCTGCCTACAAGAACCTGCAGCAGGTCGAAAGTGCCTTTCACGAAATCAAGGATTTCATCCGCCTCCGGCCCATCTACCACTACAACGAAACCCGCGTGCGCGGCCATGTAATGATCTGTGTGTTGGCCTACCTTTTCGAACAGTGGCTTGAGGTACTGCATCGCCGCCAGATCGAAGCCGAGATCTACCAAGCTTCGCGTCAGTCGACTATTCTGCCGGAAGCAAAGTGCGAGGAACTTAAGGCCTCCCACCTAAGTGGCCGCCGAATCTTGGAAGAGCTCGACAAGATCAAGGCAGTGGATCAGGAGTTCGCCAATCAAAGACTCTACAACATCACGCTACCGCGACCAAGCCAAAGGAAGATTCTCGAGAGACTGGAGGTTCCTCCGCCGCCCAAGGTGCTGTGCCGAAACAACACCTGAGAGGGGTTGTAGTGAAAATCGTCCCTACAGACCCCTTGATTTTACTGGGTCGGTGTTAAAGTTGGGCTTCAAGGAGCTGGAATTGGGGCTGTTTTTGGGTCACATACCGGCCCCAGCCTTCTCTGACCACGGTGCGCAAGTTGTCGTAAATAACTCGGTGGGGGACTCCCTGAAAGAACTCAAAGGCCTGGCGGTGGCCATCAAGCAAAAACTCGTTACGCTCAGCCGGATACAGGGCCACAAACGGCAGACCGCTGTAGCAAAGCCGGGCGCAGAAGAAGTGGACTTTGACCGGTTTCCCAGCCAAGAAGACAACGGCTTGTCCCCAATCGGCCTGCATGGCATCCCCGGGATCCCAGGCCAAGGGGATAAAGACCTCCTTCCCTTCGGGCCGGAGCTCTCGCACCAGGCGCGCCACCGCTTCGTAGCTGCCGGCGAAGGCGTGCTCCGCACGCAGCCGTTCGTAGATGCGCCATGCGGTGTGCCGCTGCTTGGCGGCTCCCCGGATCTGGCTCGCTTCCTCATCCTCCTTCAGGTAACCTTGAATCCACCCCTTGACTTCATCGGTGATCACCGGCCTAGTGCGCCTACGCGGCTTGGGGACCGGGAGTTCGGCACCAGCGCAGTACTTCCGTACTGTGTTGCGGGAGATCCCCAGTTCCCGAGCTATGGCCCGCTGCGTTAGAGTAAAATAACCGTAAGTCAGTACCAGGAATTTAGCGGGTCGGTATAGAAAAGAGACCTCACCGTCCGCGACAAGGACGAGTACCGAAGAACGATACTCGGAGGGTGAGGTCTCTATGGAAGCAATTCAACGTGCGTTGGAGAATTTCCTGCAGCTAATTTGTGGTTTAGAAGATTTCCAGAGAGGGTCAGTTGGCTACCGAGAGTTTCAAGAAAAGCTCTGGAGCAACTTGATGGAGCTGGGAAGAGAAATAACACGAGCAGTTTTAGAAGATCACGATTCGTACCTTATGGAGCACCCAGAAGAGCGAGAAGGCTGGATCGTACAGAGAGGACCGGAGGAGAAAACAATACTGACCAAGTTTGGAGAAGTCACCTATAAGCGCAGATACTATCGGCACAAAGAAACCGGAGAGAAGGCCCATTTAGTTGATGTCACCATCGGTATGGGACCGCACGATAGAATAGACCCCATAGTTCAGGCCGAGCTTGTTGCGAAGGCCACCAACGTATCCTATGCCAAAGCGGGAGCTGATCAAGAAGTTCCCGTTACCAAGCAGACGGTTATGAACGTTGTGCGTAGGGCCGGAAAAGCCCCGGAGATTGAGATAAAAGAGAGCCCCGTAAAGCGGCGTGTAAAAACGCTATATATCGAAGCTGACGAAGACCATGTTTCCCTACAGAAAGACCGTAAGGGGCGTACACTACAGGTTCCCGTCATTTACGTTCACGAAGGACGAAGCGAAGAAAATGGGCGTACTTGGCTAAGAGGGCGCTTTTACTTTGCCGGGCTTGAGGATCCCGAAGAACTTTGGCTTAAGGTCTTAGATTACATAGACGCCAATTATGATATCAGCGCCATAGAGAAAATCTTCATTGGTGGCGACGGCGCAGCATGGATAAAGACGGGGCTAAAGATTATTCCCAAATCCATCTTTGTCTTAGACCGTTACCACCTCGGCAAATATCTAAAAAGAGCAATTAAGAGGGCAGAGTACCCGGGCCTATATGATGAGGCCTGGGAGGCGATAGACCAATGCGACCGGGCCAAGTTTAATTCGCTGATGAAAGCAGCCGCCAAATTGGCAGAGACAGAGGGGCATAAACAGGCCATTGCCGCCTGTAGGCGTTACGTTAACAACAACTGGCATGGGATACTGTCCTACAGAGAGCACAAAGATACAGTATCTTCGCCAAGCGCCGAAGCCCATGTCAGCCACCTACTCTCTGAGCGTTTGAGTTCCCGCCCATTGGCATGGAGCAGGCTAGGCGCTGGACACATGGCCAGGCTTAGGGTCATGCAGGGGAATGGGATTGACATACAAAAACACTATGCTACTTGGTTTTCCCGCTGGGAAAAGGGGCCCCTCTTTGCACCGGAACAGAGCATGCGCAAGAGACGGGCACTCATACAGAGGTACTACGAACGCCTGCAAGCTGCGATTCCTGCTTTAGCTGGCTCGCGTACTCCCCTTCGTACAGCTTTGCATGATTTAGTTTTTCCATCCGGACGGTACTGCTAGCTCGGAAATCTAGCCTGGAACTCGGGCAATGCAGAGATACATCACTGCTTGAATTGGTGGGGTAGAACTCCTAACCCTAATCGGCCCTGTCCTTGTTGGTGCTGCGGTAGAGGACTCTTTTCGTGATGGGCGACCTACAGTAGCTTGACTCTATCCGCTGCGACAGGCCTTGAACTGCAAACAGGTATCTGATACGCTGGTATTGGTCCACTTCGATCACGATCCTTTCCTCCTGCTTCCCTTGATCGGTATTGCTTACCAACAGGATAGCAGGAATGTGGTCGAAGTGGCTCACTTTTACGTTACAACTTCGGTCCTTTCTGGCTCACTTTTATGATACAGAACTCAGGGGTCGCCCGCATGACCCACTGGGACCCGGAAGCAGGGCTGACCTGCTATTTGTACTCCCTAACGGCCCAGAGTTGCTTGAAGGGTTTGGGATTCATCGAGGCTTACAATAATGCCGTGACCATGTTGCAAAAGGTGGTTCCTCCAGGCGAGATTGGAGAAGCAGCTAAGAGGCTTGCCGACAGGCTTGCAAAGGTGACATTCTGGCCAGAGCAGGCTCTTCGCCCTACAGGCCACACAGTTGACACCCTGGCTTGCGCACTGTGGTGCGCCGCGAACTCAGAGAGCTTCGAGCAGGCAGTGGTAAAAGCAGTTAACTTGGGTGGTGATGCCGATACTGTAGGAGCTGTTACCGGCGGTCTGGCAGGGATTATGTACGGTTACGGAGCGATTCCGGTAAGGTGGATAACCAAATTCAGCGATTCGCAAAGGGAGAAGCTTGAAGTTGCAGTCGTAGGCCTGATCCGAGTAACATCGGACTTTCCGTCTAACGGACATTGCACAGCAGGCACCGGGCCCTACTAAGACGCAATTCCAAAACTGAGTAAGTAGTCCTTTTCGATAGTCACCTTGCTAAGCGATATCACTGGTTAAGTGATAATTTATCACCAAGAGCGTGAGTACGTCAGCCAGGATGTGCAAGAGGTTGGGTTGAGCTCAGAATTGGCCCTTAAGAATACGGGTGAGATCTATGCGCTTGGTTAACGGTCCCTTGGAATCAATCAGTCTGGCAAACGGCAAGCCTACGGAATTCTGTTTCCGCGGCCAGTCCTACGTGATAACAGCCATCCACGACCACTGGCGGGAATATCCCTGGTGGACCGGGGAAAGAGAGCATGATGTCTGGAGAGTATTTGTTAATGGCGACGTCCAGCTCTGGGAAATAGAGCAGGTGCAGGGACGGTGGTACGTGTATACCATCTATGACTGAAGACTAAGACATCCCTGCTCTTTCTCTTATGTGCCAGTATAGTTAAGAGTTCTGGCACGCTATGCAAAGCGCTTTGGATAAGGTGCGGGCTGCTGCGCGCAATGTAAAGCGCTGGTGCAATGGGCGTCAGGTCCTTCGTTGGTCAGCAGGAGAGTTAATGGCGGATGAGGAGGGATTCAGTCGTATCAAGGGGTACCGCCTGCTGCCGCTTCTGGCGGCGGCTCTTGAGCGCAAAGTGGCTCCAAGATTATCCAGTACTGTGAAAACGGCTTAGGTGATGTCCCTAACCTGCTGTAAAATAGCTTGAGGCCTGGCTTACGCAGTAACGCTGATTTTTTCGCTTTCTGGCTGCTTCTGCTGCTTTTCGGAGTTGGGATCTGGGTCGAGGCCAAGGGACTGGCGGAGTTTCTGCATTTGCTTTTGCTCGAGTTCCGTGATGTGGATCTTTTGCCACCGTCGTGTGGCTCTGGTTAGTGTGGCGAAGACCAGTTTAAGAGCACTATGCTCACAAAAGAATTTGGGTAAGGTCTTGGTGCGCCTCCTTTCTTCTTCGAAGCTGCGCTCAATCAGATTCGTAGTACGGACAAATTTGCGATGGGCCACTGGAACGCGAAGATGATTCAAGCTGGCCTCCAGATCATCCTCTAGGCTCTGCATTGCCGATGGGAACTGTTTCTTAAAGCGTTCGATCGTCTGCTGGGCAGCCAGGCGCCCGGCTTCGAGGGTAGGAGCTTCACGAATGGTCTGAAGGTAAGCTTTAACCTCGGATTGTGCATACTCAGGCACCTTATCCAGGATGTTGCGGGCTTTGTGTGCCCAGCAACGAATCCGCAGGCTCTTTGGCCACATTGCCTCTACAGCCTTAATGAGCCCGGGAGCTCCATCGGTAGTCACTGTTATTGGCGTCTTGAGTCCCCGCTTCACCATATCTCGGAGGAATTCCAGCCAGTCCTCATAGCTCTCCTTATTGCCCAGCGCAAGGTGAAGCAAGACTCGCCGGCCATCGGTAAGTATGGCCCAGGCGCAGAGAATCCCTTCTTTCGTTTGGCCCGTGCGCCTTAAAGCTTCAAACACAGCATCGAGGAATAGGTAAGCCACATCGAAGCCAGAAAGGTCTCTCTTTCTGAAGGCTTCGTATTCACCCCAAAGTGATTCAGTCACCTGGCTAACGGCTGTACGGGTGATAAGTTGTTCGCCAGTGCTATCCTTGAAAGCTTCTTCAATATCCCGTGTGGAAAGACCACGCGCGTACATCTCTGCCACTAGGCGGTCCAATACGTCGGTATGGCTGCGTAGAAAGCTCAGGAGTTTCGATTCGAAAGGTGTGACAGTTTGGCGCAGTTGCGGCACGGCAACGGTAATGCTTCCTTCAGCTGTCTCCAACTGCTTTTCCCGATACCCGTTGCGATAACCCTTAAACTCAACCTCTCCTTTTCGGTGTTCATAGTGCCCTCTGCCCAAGAAGTCCTCCACTTCTTGCTCCAGAATTTCCTGCACTAGACGCATTGCTCCCAGCCGGATCAATTCGTTAAGAACGTCTTTATCGCCACGGATACCAGAATCTAATAGTTCCTGAATGGCTTGTCTAATACGTTCGGAAGGTGGTACTCTATTCATGGGCCTGAGCTCCTTTCGCCGTAAGGTGAAAACTTAGGGGGCGGACACTTCTAAGTTTAGCTCAGGCCTCTTCATTTTTACAGCACCGTCAGGACATCACCAACGGCTTAAAAACGGAGAAAAGGGGCGTCACACAAATTCCACGATCTTTGGGACATCGCCTGTACCTACTTGCAAGGTGGGGATTATTTTACGCTTACCCTGCAAGAGATAAACCGTGTGATTTCAATGGGGACAGAGCTGGGCCTGAGGAAGCCGAAAAAAACTCTGAAAGACAGCACGATGGGATTGTACTACACAGGAAAAAGTTTCTCTTCTGTAATACAGTGGCTGTACACCGGAGCGGAACTATACAATCCGGCAGCTAGGGAAAATTTCGAAGAAATCATGAGCAAGGCAAAGGCCATGCGATTATACTACAGACCATAGAAAAAAGTGTCTCTGATGGCCGCAAAACAAAGGAAGACTCCTCGCACCGAAGGCTTTCTTCATGTACTTCAATAATACATGCCAGCGGGGTGATCCAGAGAAGACCTTTAGGAAGAAGGCGATTGAACTAGTTAGAGGATGGGTACCCTGACAAATTACGGTCCAGTCCCTCACCTTTTCTGGTTTTTCTTTTTCACAAACCGTTTGGCCTGCTTCATTTCTCCCATGCTGCCGAACATCCTCTTGATTTTTTCTTGTTCCAGCTGTCGGTAGTTTAACCCTTCATAGCCGATTTCCTTCTGCAGCTTCAAGTAGCTTTCCAGGCGTTCTTCTGCCAATTCTCCCGCTTCGATAGCACTTCTCACGGCGCAACCAGGTTCCGTCGTATGAGAGCAATCCCTGTACTTGCATTTCCTCGCCAAAGCCTCAATGTCTTCAAAGGACCTGGACAGATTAGCAGAATCAAGCTGCAATTCCCGCATGCCAGGCGTATCTATCACAATTCCGCCGTTGGGCAGAAGCAGCAACTGGCGGTGTGTTGTTGTATGCCGCCCTTTGCCATTGCTTCTAATTTCCTTTGTATCAAGAACCTCTTTACCCATAAGTCGATTTATTAACGTGGACTTGCCGACGCCGGAGGACCCAATGAAGGCGATCGTTTTCCCTCTTTCAATATACGGAAGAATACTTTGATAGCCGTTATCCTTCATGCAGGAGCATACTACAACGTCAGTGCCCACGCTGACTGTGGAGACTTGCGCGAGCTTTGTTTCCAAATCGGCGCACAGATCGGCTTTGGTAAGCACTATGACCGGCGTGGCCATACTATCCCATGCAATGGAGAGGTACCTTTCCAGGCGGCGAAGATTAAAATCGGCATTTAGCGCCATGCAGATGAAGACAAGGTCAATGTTCGCCGCCACAACTTGTCTCTCGTGCGACGTGCCGGCGGCTTTGCGCGTGAATACGCTCTTACGCCGCAGCACATGATGGATAACGGCGTTTCCGGAGCTATCCTCAATCCTGTCAATCATGACCCAGTCGCCGACAGCTGGAAAACCTGTGCTATCGTTTGCTTCATGGGCCAGCTTACCGGAAACCACGGCGAGTATCTCTCCGTTCTCGCAGACAACCCTGTACAAGTTGCGGTGTTGTTCACAAACCCTGGCAATAAACAACCCTTTATAAGAAGCTGCTTCCTGTTCAAAGAATGGGGTCAGCCCATAGCTTCTCAGGTCCGTCTTATTCAAATTGCTCCTCTTCCTTTCTTCAGCTGAGTCGAGAATCCCTTGCCGTTGGGCTGCTGCAAAGCTTAATCTGAGAAGCTTCCAGCAGTGTTGATTGTCAATAGAATTGACCCACTTTGTGCAAATAAAATTGGCCCACTAGAAAACAGAAATAACCAGCATTGTTCCCACCCCGGCGAAGCGAAATTTTGCCTTAGCTCGCTTCGCTCGGCCTTGACGGGGACCGGCAGCAGCCGGTGCCATATACAAATGGGCAAGGCGACAGCGATGGGGAGCATGGCGGATAAGGAACCGCCTCGCCCCAATCGATTATACCGGCTGCTGCCACCTATCACGGCGGCAAAATTTCCACATTCTAAAGGGAGCTTAAGCTCAAGCTCCGGGGACATGAAGTTATGGTCTTGCTATTTAATGGTCGTTTGCTGCTTTTAGCTTGCCTTTGAGCCGGTAGCTTGTCCCGTTAATATAAAAAATCCGGGCGTGATGGACAAGCCGGTCAATTATGGCCGCGGCCACCACCTGGTCGGAAAATATCTCCCCCCACTCGTTAAAGTTATAGTTGCTGGTTAAGCAAGTGGCGGAACTCACTGCGCAAGTAGCCGAACTGACGGCTATGGTAGAGTGGTTTAAGGAGCAGCTACGCCTCAGCAAAAAGAGGCAATTTGCTTCGTCTAGCGAGCGTACTTCTTCTTCGGAGCAGCTCAGCATTTTCAACGAGGCAGAAGCCGAGGCCCGTCCGCTTGCAGAACCAACGGTGGAAACTATCACCTACACGCGGCGTAAGGAACGGCGTCCCCGTGAGGTTGTACTCAAGGATCTACCGGTTGAGACCGTTGAGTACCGCCTCTCACCCGAGGAGCAAGTCTGTCCGCAGTGCGGCGGTCCTTTACATGAAATGAGCACTGAGGTGCGGCAGGAACTAAAGATTATCCCGGCTCAGGTAAAGTTAGTCAAGCATGTTCGCTATGTGTATTCTTGCCGCCGCTGTGAACGCGAGGAGGTCACCACGCCCGTCATCACTGCTTCCATGCCTGCACCGGTGCTTCCCGGCAGCCTTGCCTCCCCTTCTGCCCTGGCTTACATCATGGACCAGAAGTATGTGCAGGGTATGCCCCTTTATCGTCAGGAGGAGCAGTTGGCCCGGCTGGGGATTGAACTATCCCGGCAGACCATGGCTAACTGGATACTTTCGGCAGCGGATAAGTGGTTGAAGCCGCTTTACAGCCGGATGCACGAACTTCTGGTCAAACGGGATGTCCTCCATGCCGACGAAACAACTCTCCAAGTTTTGCACGAACCGGGGCGGACGGCCCAGACGCAGTCTTACCTCTGGCTTTACCGCACCGGCAATATCGGTCCGCCGATAATTCTCTATGAGTACCAAACAAGCCGGAACAGTGAACACCCCAAGAAGTTCCTTTCTGGCTTCAAAGGTTACCTGCACGTGGACGGCTATGCCGGATATAATGGTCTTTCCAATGTTACGTTAGTCGGCTGTTGGGCGCATGCCCGGCGGAAATTCGACGAAGCGCTCAAAGCTCTGCCGGACAAGAAGCGGCCAGCTGCCGTGGCGGCTCAAGAAGGGCTTGACTTCTGTAATCGCCTCTTTGCTATCGAACGGGATTTGAAAGACCTCAAACCTTATGAACGTTATCTAAAGAGGCTGGAACGAAGTCGTCCTGTACTGGATGCTTTTTGGGCGTGGCTAAATCAGCTGAGTCCTCAGGTGCTGCCTAAGAGTGGGCTTGGGCAGGCGGTCAGTTATTGCCTGAGTCAGTGGGATAAGCTTCTAGCGTTCTTGCTGGACGGGCGCCTGGAAATCAGCAACAACCGCAGCGAACGCTCTATCAAGCCTTTTGTGATTGGGCGTAAGAATTGGCTGTTTGCTAATACCCCGCGCGGAGCTCAAGCCAGTGCTACTATTTACAGTATCGTAGAGACGGCGAAGGAAAACGGCTTGAATCCCTTCCGCTACCTTACCTGCCTCTTCGAAAGCATGCCGAACATGGACATCACCGAGCCGACGGTACTGGATCAAGTTCTTCCCTGGTCAAAGTCGATTCCTGCTATATGCCGTTCTAGCAACTAGAAGACTCCTCTAAAGCTTATCTAAGTCCCCACCAATCTGCAAGGTGGGGACTATTTTACGCTTACTCCGCAACCACTTCTTGGGGTTTTAGATGTGTATTCCAGATATGCCTGCCGACGAGGTCTGCCGCTACTCTGGCCTCTGGAAAACAGCCAGAGGTGGTTTCTACCGTTATCACAATTCTCCCCGGACCTCCTGTCACAGCAATGTGAACCTTATGAGCAAGCAGGAGACCTCTGGAGTCGTTGTAAGTAACAAGCGAAGCATCCGGGTCTGTCTTGCTGACAAGCCGCTCGTTGGTTTTTGCCTTGTCTTTTCTTTTGTTCTCTTTCTGCCCTGGAGGAGGAGCAGGATTGCCTCCCCCATCTCCAGGATCTCCAGGCGTCTCGTTCTCCGACCAGACCCGGTCAAGGTACTGCTCCAGTGCTTGCAGTTCCTGGTAAGGCCGGCGCTCTGTGAGGGAGTCCATTGAAGCGTTCGCTTTAAGAAGAGTGGCGTCGAGGAAGACCTTGTTGCCTTCTATCAATCCTGCCTTTTCGCAGAGCATGACCACGTGCCTGAAGAACTGCTCGCAGACGTCCCTCCCGAAACGCCTCCTCGCCTTGGAAAGAATGCTGTGGTCTGGAGGCATTTCATCTATGTCACTAAACCTTTTATTCCTTCCGGTCAAGTCTGATTGTGTGGCCTCTATCTCATCCGGCCGGAGTGGCCTGCCTGCCTTTCGAGGGGCGAGAGCTGGCTCTATGGCTTTCTGGCTGCTACCTGCCGCGCCTGCGAACTTAACGCCTCATGCGCCAGAGGCCGGGTGGGCGCACCCTGAAGGACGGTATTCGGGCAGTTCCACGGTTTACTTTGGCACCCTCGTGGGGCGCTCCCTGCTGCTTTCCGGTTACTTTTGCCTTGTGAGCTTTATAGCGTTCGCATCTGAGCGAAACAGGTTCCCTGAGAATGTCCCCTCAATGAAGTCCGTGGTGAAATGGCCCTCGAAGTAAAGGTCAACAGCACGACTCTCTGCTACTACCGCACCGGGGGCAAGCTGGGTGCCCGCCGGCGCAGGATCCCGGTGGAAGTGCAGTTTCAATCTCGCACCCTCAACCATGCCGCTCATGGGCAAATCCATCTCACGAGGAGCCGGAAACCGTCCTTGACCGCCGCCAAGATCTTTCCCTTCCCACCGTTTCGGTTTTATATGCATGGTCGCAGTCACGGAGTTGCCCTTCTGCCTTATTTCCAGGGCGAGATCCGCCTGAAGCGTTCCCAAACGCGTCGATGGGAAGAAGGGGTCTACCTGATAGAAAACAGCGCCGAACGTGGTTTTCCACGTGCCAGTAAGATCCCGTGCCGGGGTCAGAAGGTCCGCCTTCAGCTTTGATGCCGCCTGTTCCCCGACAGGCTTGACAGGCTTTTTGTTCTCAGACGCCGGGTTCTCAGACGCCGGGTTCTCAGACGCCGGGAACCGCTCGGCCGCCACCTTGAGGGCCTTGTTGAGGGTTTCATCGCTCAGCGGATCCTTGATAGTCGGGCGAAGGTTCACGCGGGGCGACACCCGTTGGTCGAACAGCACGGTGACGAGCTGCTCAGGGCTGAGGTCCGGGCGCGCTCGCGCAATCCTGCCGAGGAGGGCGGAAATTCGCGCCGCCGCAAACGAGGTGCCGGGCACAGGGTTGCCGTCTCTATCCCTGAGCTCCGGCACCCACAGTATGCCTGTGGTGTGGCCTACGTTGCGGTTCGAGTACGGTGTGGGCTGCAGCTTGTCATCCAAAACCCCCACGAGTACGAACCGTTTCCACACATTAGGAAATTCGCGCCGCAGAACGATTACGTCTTTGTATTTAGAAAGGTCAACCCCCTCGTTCCCGATGCTCTTGACGGCCACGGCGTTCGGGTTCCCATTCAAAAACTGGAGAAGCGTGCGATAACTATCGGCCTCGGCGGCGACAAACGCTGAAGTGTCCTCAAAGTACGCTCCCCACGAGTTGTTGAAGATAGTGACCTTGCCTTGTTCGTTATTCATCCGGGCGATCTCAGCCGCCTTTTCTAGCGCCGATGCCGTATCCATTAAGATCTTGCTTTCGCCGCCGGATTGATCCTTCACGGTCACGGCACAATCAATGACACCCACATTTCCCTCGCGGATCCCCATCAGGAGGCCGACTAGCTCCGCATGGGTCAGCGCGTTGTTGGAATCTTCGCTCCAAAAAAGTCCGCCGTCCGCGTCAGCATGCAAATATCTCCCATCTGCAGCTATAATGGTCTTCATATCGTCGATGGCCCACACGATGCCCTCTTGCTGCTGACGCAGCAGGCGCTGAAACCATGTCTTAAATTCTTCAGTAATCCCCACACCTTTGGCCACGGCCGGGGGAGTAGGGAAAGCGCGCTGCACTAGGCTGGAGTTCTTGTATAAGGCCGCAATCACGTCGGCTTCCCTGCCGGTAAAGCCCCGGCTAAAGTAAAGGCTGGAATCCGGTAGCTCGGCGTAAACGGTGCCGCCCAACTGCGCCACGAGGGCGCGGACAGCCTCGGGCGCGGCGTCCTGCTTCGCAATGATGGTAACGCACCCCGGGACCCCATAAGCGCTCTTCGGTTTGCCGTCCTTGCCGGGATATTGCAGGATAACCGGGGGCATCTGGCGCTCCCGATCAGAGGTGACGGAAAGCACAGGCGCCCGCGAACCTTCCCGCCACATTTCCGCGGCAACCAAACCACCAATAGCCAGCAGGGTTACAAGCACAGCGACCACAACTCTGCCTTTCCTGCCTCGCGGACGAACCTTTTCCAGAGCGGCCGGAACAGCAACTTCCGAACTGGCCGTCCCAGGTTCTTTCAGGTACCGACCGCAGAACGGGCAGACGACAAATTGGTCTGAGATCTCCCTGCCGCAGCCGGAACACTTCGGAGTGACCGCCTCTTTCTTAGCCGGAGGAAACCCGGCAGCCGCTGCTCGTTTTTTTTGAAGATTGACCACCCCTTCCACAAACATAAACAAGCCCAGTAAAAAGCAAATAATCATAGACCAGATAATTGAATCTGGATCGGGAAACTTCTCAGGCACACCGAGGATCCAGACAACAACCGGCGCAGCCATAGCGCCCAGGCTAAGAATAATCGCCAGAATCGCCAATACCATGCCAGCTCACCCCTTCATCTGGTACTGAACCAATCGGAAGCGCTCTCGTTAAACAAGTAGCCGTCGCTTACGATTTTCACAAGCAGACACGTGTATACGTTAGGCGGTAACCTAAGAGACTCTGGTACCATTATATCATAGATACGGGAGCTGGTAAAGCGCTGCTCTTTTAAGGTTGTGGTAGTTAGTCAGTGCTGTCGTCCAAATGGCGAGTAAACTATTGACTTTACCTGAAAACCACTACCTCGAAAGCTTGTCCGCTGTTTCTTGGGTAGACACGACCCTGTGCGGTGTCGTGTCTACCGTATAAACCATTGCCCGCAGCGGCAGTTTCGAGAATGGCTACGTTTTCGGGTATAGTGTCGGGAATTTTGGCTTTGATGTCAATACGCTTCCCGGTAACAGTAATCTCTTCAATCAAGAGATTAACCAGGCACTTTTTCTCTTCAAGAGAAAGAGCCTCAAGAGCATCTCCGACCTGGGCAGCAAGCTCTTCTAACCGTTCCATTTCCTGCGCCGCCAGGTCGTGCCGGGAAAGTTCCATTAAAATCCGCTCCCGGCGGAGCGAGAGGTACTCCCAGCGCTCCTTTATTTCCTTAAGCCGCTGTTCCATTTCAACTTCCGGTATCAAATCTTTTTGGGTTCATCTCCATTTTCGTTGGAAAAAATCAGCTAAAACAGAAGGACATCTGCATACCTTGTCGTAATTAGATATTGACCAAACATCTAAAGGAGGTATACAGATGTCCAATATAAGTATAACATCATTATTCCCCTTTCGTCGACTAAAATTTATAGGTTCAGAGGATATTAATTTCGAGGAGGATACCGGAAAAGTAATTGAATTAAAACCAGACATGCGTTTTACGCCTATTTGTTCTAAATGCAGGAGTAAAGGAGTCGGTAACCATTCAAACCATCAGCGTTTCTTAAGAGACCTTTCTTTAGGCCCTCATAAAACACTAATCCATCTACATTATCGAAAGATAGAGTGTCCTCTGTGCGGTCAAGTAGTTGTAGAAGAGCTGGATATAGCCGAACCTGGCGGCCCAAGGGTAACCAAGCGTTTGGCTGTCTATATACAGGAACTCTGTAAATTAATGACCGTAAAGGATGTGGCAGAACATCTGCACCTAGACTGGAAAACGGTCAAAGAAATTGATAAACAAGGGCTTAAGCAGGAATTTGCCCATACAGACTACAACGGATTACGGTATTTAGCAGTAGATGAAATCTCTTATGGAAAACACCACCGGTATCTGACCACTGTCATCGATTTTGAAACCGGCCGCATTGTTTGGGTTGGTAAAGACCGTAAATACGAAACCTTAAAAGAGTTCTTTTTAAAGATGCCGGAGGAGGCACGAGAGCAAATTAAGGCTGTTGCCATGGATATGTGGGACCCTTTTATTAAAGCAGTCTCCGAATTTTACCCTAAGGCTGCCATTGTCTTTGATGTATTCCATATAGTCGCTCAATACAATAAAGTAATTGATGAGGTCCGTAGAGCAGAAGCCAGGACTGCAATGGAAACTGATAAAAATGTCATTAAGGGTAGCCACTGGATCCTGTTGAAAAATCCGGAGAATCTCAAAGAAAAGGAAATACCTCGTTTGGAAAAACTGCTTTCCATTAATAAGAATCTTTCTACC
The DNA here is from genome assembly GCF_013314835.1 of Syntrophothermus sp. Classification (NCBI taxonomy): domain Bacteria; kingdom Bacillati; phylum Bacillota; class Clostridia; order Eubacteriales; family Syntrophomonadaceae; genus Syntrophothermus; species Syntrophothermus sp. The sequence goes on along the minus strand of NZ_JABUEX010000033.1, from coordinate 849 downwards.
GTATACATTTTGAAAGATGAGCTTAAAACAATCTGGCAATGTAATGACCGTCAGCAGATGTCAAAAGCACTTGATGCGTGGTGCGCAAAAGCACTTGAATCCGGCATACCTGCATTAAAACGGTTTGTAAAAACCTTACGTCGCTATAAATACGGTATCCTTAATTACGCTGATTATCCAATACATACGAGTAAGCTGGAGGGAATAAACAACAAAATCAAAGTTATCAAACGTCAAGCTTATGGCTTCCATGACCTGGAATATTTTATTCTGAAAATTAAACAGGCCTGCTCAGGCGAATACTAGTTCGCCAACTCTTTTGGAGATGAACCTCTTTTTGGAACATGGTCGCTACCCGTGACCGTTCTTTGGAGGCTTGAACCAATTCTTTTTCGATGGTGGCAAGCTCGATTTCCAAAGCTTTGGCGGTCTCGTCAGGGAAAGCGGCGTGCAGCTCTGCGCGAAGCCTTTCCGGATTTGTCAGCCAACCGGAGACTCTTTCCCAAACGATTTCTTCTAATTCCGGAGCATTAAAATATCGGGATTTACAGCGTTCCCGACCCGGTATGCCTGGTGACTTTGCAGTGCAGACGTAATAAGCCCTCTTCTTTCCTTTTGACGTAACAAGATTCCCGTGTATAGTCGCGCCGCATTTTCCGCACCGCATGAGGCCTGAGAGAAGATAAGGGTAAGTGCTGTAGCTGCGCCAGCGCCTTCGGGAATTCTCAAAACGCTTTTGGGCTGCCTCCCAGGTCTCTTTATCAACAATGGCGGGGACAGAAATAGGGACCCACTCTTCGCGGGGCCTTTCTTTTCGGCTTACCCTTTCTTCAGGCGGCTTATATTTAT
>NZ_JABUEX010000123.1:0-3608 GCF_013314835.1 Syntrophothermus sp. | reverse complement strand
CTAATCGTGAAACCGCTGGGTGTTATCGGGGTCTGGTCTGGATTTAACGAAATTACCGTTTCCGATAACATGATTGCCTGTATCCTGTTACCCTATGGTTAAGTCTCAATAAATATCGATCCCGTCGACTTTGACCAGTTCGTGGAAATCTTCTAAGAGCTGCAGGAATATCGGTCCGGGCTTGCCGTTTCCGATTACGCGGTCATCGACCTTAGTAACTGGGATAAGCTCGGCGGCTGTGCCAGTCAAGAAGCATTCATCCGCTGTAAACAGGTCATACCTGGGCAGCATCACCTCAGCCACCGGAATGCCTCTCTTCTGTGCCAGCTCTATAACAGCGTTGCGCGTAACCCCTTCTAGGATGCCGGCATAAGGGGGAGGCGTCTTAAGCACCCCGTTCTTTACAATAAAGATATTATCCCCTGTACATTCTGCTACGAAACCTTCTTGATTCAGCAAAACCGCTTCTGGTACCCCCGCTATGTTTGCCTCAATCTTAGCCATTATGTTGTTCAGGTAATTAAGTGATTTTATCCGCGGGTTCACGCCTTCCGGTATATTGCGACGGGTAGGAACGGTTATCACAGTGAGCCCTGTCTGGTAAAGCTCTTCGGGATACAGGGTTATGGACGAAGCTATGTTTACTACAGTCGGTCGGGGGCACTTCCTCGGGTCCAGCCCTAGATCCCCAGCTCCGCGTGATACTACCAATCTGATGTAGGCGTCCGTAAGGTTGTTCCGGCGGCAGGTTTCACATACGACCTCGATCATTTCATCTTTAGTTAGAGGGATTTCGAGGTTGATGGCTTTGGCAGAGTCATACAGTCGATCGATGTGCTCGCGCAGGCGAAAAACCTTACCGTGGTAGGCGCGTATTCCTTCGAATACCCCATCCCCGTAAAGGAACCCGTGGTCGAAAACTGAAACTTTGGCCTCTTCTTCTGGCACAAAACTCCCGTTAAGGTAGATTAACAACCCCATCCCCAACACTCCTTCGACTTCAAGTTACTGAATAAAAACTTAAACCTCTCGTCCCCAGATTCAGGGACGAGAGGTTTAACTCCCGCGGTACCACCCTGATTGCCGCTTGCTGCGGCCACTCACCAGCGCTTCAATGCTACCGGTTTTGATAACGGACTACCAGTCCGGCAATTCCTACTAAGCCATTTAAACCGTTCAGAACTGCAGCTCGAGGGCGATCTCCACATACCATATTAGTACCGGTTTTCAGCTACCCCGGCTCTCTGTCGACTAAGGGACGGCATGTGTTCATCCCTGTCATAGCTTTTTGGGGAATGAAGATTTGCTTACTAGTATAGGTAAAAGCCTATCCCCTGTCAACAAGTTCTACCGATAATATCAAAAAAGATGACACACTCGCGTTTACAGGTACACCCTCTCCAGGTATTCTTTTAGGTTGAGATAGCGTTTTACGCGCTGACGGATGCAGGATTTTCTTCTCTGGTTCATATCCTTAAACATTTCCCACAAACGGCGCTGTCCCTCCTCGCTTTCCCGGGCCTGGGCTGGTGAAAGTCCCCCTAGTTCCTTTGACTTGGAAAAATACCACTTGTCTAAGTAGGCCTTCTTCAAACGAGCTTCCAGGTTGGGATACTGCGCTTTAATCTCCCGGGTCAGAACTTCAAATATCCCCTCTTCTTTGATCTCTAGGCCTTCAAATTGCAGGCAGTCTTGGATCCCATGTTCGAAATATTCACGAACGGCAGAAACTTCTTTATCTCCGTAAGCGGAAACCGTCATCCAGCTATTACCGAACACGTACTCGGCTAGAAAGATCTCGGCGCCAGTATCCGGGCTTTTGCGGTACTGGTAAAACACTTGACAGTTTCCCGGCAAATCATACTGTTGGTTCGCGATGTTCTGTAGTTTGGCCAAAACCCTGTTCCGGTCTCGCACCAGGTACCTCGCACTGACGAATTTCATTCCATCCTCAAAAACCCCATCCTGCTTACCCCCTGCCAGTACGTCATCGAAGCTCAAATACTGTCCGGCCAAATACCGGTAAGCAGTTAAAGTACTGATCTCGTGCCGTGAACTCAAGACTACTTGGTGTTCCCTGGTTACTAATTGATGCAGAGCTTCCAATGTGCGCAGGTCCTTGCCCATCACGACCATCTCATCACCCTTGATAACAAGGTCAGCCCAAACTCCTGGAAGAAGGAACCCTCCACAAGAATACTCGTCCTCATGGTGAGCGATCCTCAAATGAATTCCCCCCGCGATTTCCCCGGCTTCCTCAATATTATCTAGCACCTCGAGGGTAGACAGTAGTTCATCGACATCTAAAACCTCGTACACGTAACAATGTATCTTGAAAAACGAAGGTGCGTGATCACCGGATGTACTTGCTATCTCAAATAGTTGATGACAAACATCGGAAACGAACCATTTCCCCCTAAACTTTTTCAGATAAAACGATAACTCCCTGTACCCTACCTCTTCGTCTCCCAAAGTGATACAACGGGCCTTGACTACAGCGTATCTGCCACTGGTCTTCACACCGGCCGCGTGTCCCTCCACCAAGGTTTGCCCGAGGTTTAAAACTGATTCTACCTGCCCGGCGAAATCCGGCCTAAGGAGCTTTTCCTCATCGAAAAGCGCCTTAACATAAGCATGGTCTTGGCGACGCAAAGCGATGAAGAAACTGTTGACTAACTGTTGGGGAGACAGCAGCTCCGACAGCTTGTCAAAAAGTTCGCGCACTTCAGCTTCAGTCAAATCAGAAGACATATCTAAGTATTTGTGAAAGAGAAATCGGCCGGGACCAGGTCTGGTCATATGCCTGAGGTTAAAATGATATGACTGTTGAATCAGGAAGGCAGCTTCTTTTAAAGAGATATCTACCACATTAGTCAATTTTCTCCTGTCGTTTTCGAAATCGCTTGCGGCAACATCTGATAAGGCGAAGATGCTGTGTATGCCTTCGGGTCCAAAAGTCAAGAAAAAACATTCTACGTCCAAAGAACCGTGCGGAGTTTCCCAAGCAATGTCAACCGTAACCTGTCCTAGATGGCGGGTCTTGGTGGCATAAGCTCGGTAAAATCGCCCTCGAAAAAAGGCAGGGCAAGTCACAGGTACCCCTGCCATCCGAAGTTTGCCCAAAGCTCTGCTTATAGGTCTTTCCAGCTCAGCTCCATACTCCTGTTGCAATAGATGAAAAAAAACCGCTAGTTCCTTTTCGTGAAAACCGGATAGGCTCTCTATGACTAGTGAACGGAAATCACGCGGTATCTCTTCCATCATCTCCAAAGCGAAAAGCCTGCCTTCATTACTGTCCATCAGGTGTTTGATGTCACCAGCCAAGCTTTTCAGTAAAGACCGGGGTATGAGCTTGTTGTTGCTCCTACTTTTCATCTGACTTCTTCAGTCCCTTTTTTTATTTGAAGAGAAACTTATCCTAGAATAAATTTAGCACTTGATGAACGGCGTGGCAAATATGCAGATAATACCGTTTCTAGTTCTTGTTTTTGATAACGTAAAAGTTGACCACCAGAGCAGAAAATGACCACGAAAAAGTTGACCACCCCAACCGACCTTTCCTGTAAGCTATGAAGAGCAAAACAAACATAGCTGCAGGAGGAAAGGGA
>NZ_JABUEX010000032.1:0-32377 GCF_013314835.1 Syntrophothermus sp. | reverse complement strand
TTAGCCGGGCGAAGCGACGTATGACGAGCTCCGGCACTCAACTAAACGACAATTTGGTTAAACAAAGGTTACTGAGACTTCCGTTGAGTGCCGGACAACACACGGCGAAACTGAGGGCTGCGAAGCGAAGCGAGAAACAGGAGGTTTCGAGCAGCGAGGCGTGAGTTCCGGCACTCAGGATGAGTCTAGCTCGGGAGCCCTTTATGCAAGCAGCGATTTTCCCGAGCATTGCATTCCCTGAGTGCCGGACGAATGCCGAGCGGTCCGCTTCGCACCGAAGAGAGCCGATGTGTTGCAGGCGAGGAGTCTTGGAGCGAGCCGGCTAACACTCCTCCACAGTCCCATTTTCATTCTCTAGCGGTGACACCGTTTGGTGTGATGAGGATCTGTGGCTCGTTTTTTAAAAAGCTACCTACCTGTTGAACCGAATCCACCGCTTCCGCGCTCGGTTTCCTCCAGCTCTTCGACCAGTTCAAGCCTGGCACTGAGCACCGGCACGAAAACCAGCTGGGCTATCCGGTCACCGGGTTTTACAATGAAAGGCCGCTCCGGGTCCAGGTTCGTTATCAAAACCCGTATCTCTCCAGTGTAGTCGGAGTCGATAACGCCCACAGCGTTGCTCAGGGTCATACCTAACCGCCAGGCATTGCCGCTTCTCGGAAATACGAGCCCTACAACATGGGACGGTATTTTTACGGCAATCCCTGTAGGTACCTGCACCCTCTCCAATGGCTTTACGATTATCTCCTCTTCCAGGCAGGCACAGAGATCCATACCTGCGGCCCCTTCGGTAGCGTAAAACGGTAAAGAAACAGAACTACCCACTTTTGCCGATAGTTTCTTAACCCCAACCCTGATTGAAAAATCCAACCTTACCCTCTCCTTCAGCTTACAAGCTCAACGCCGATACCAGGTCTCTAGTAAAACGAGGTGTCTCTTCCGTGTAAAAAACCTATAACCTTGATTATTGGGTCAAGTGCTACTAGCATTATAATTAAAAGCAGGTTTTCCTTCATTCGGCTTGGGGAAAGAGGTATTTCGTCATGATGAGTTTACCCCCTAATAAACCTTTGGTAAATCTAGGTCCTTTCGTCGCTTCTCTCGTTGCGGGGAAATCGTCTTGGCTCGTTCTCGGTAACTGGCAACAAGTGCACGAAAACATAAGTCGGGCCTTCACCGAAAACACCCCTACCTCTAATGGAACCAACTGGTTTTTTTTCGGTGTGATGATTATCGGCTTGCTTTTGCTGGCAGCCGGGGCCTATCACTCCATCTGGCAGAGAAGGGAAACTGCCTCTTCCGACACCCGTGCCTTATACAAAAAACCCCGTCCATCCGAATTAAGAGATGATAGCGACGGACAAAACCGCAAATGGGTCCGAGTACCAGCGGGTTTTGATATTTGGTATGCGCCCATTGTATCCTCGGAAACCAGGGAAACTGGCTCTTTGCAGAAGGCTCGCTTGGTAGACATAAGCGGTGGAGGATGTCTCCTGGCGACCGACTCCAAACTTAACAAAGGTGACCAAGTCAAAGCGGTTTTGAACCTGCCCCATGGCCCTGAATTGCTCCTGAACGGTCGCGTGGTAAGAGTCGTGGACCGCTTATCCAGCCCGTCCGCTTGCCTGGTGGGAATTGAGTTCGTCAACTTGAGTAACGGTGACCGCGATAGAATCAATAAATGGATTTTTTCCCGACAACAGCAACTCATTCAAAAACAACGCTGGGTAGCAGAAGGGCTGTGCGTCCTGTGTGGGAACCCCCTTCCCAAGTCCAATCCCAAAAACTTTCCTTATTGTACCCGGTGCCTCACTTGTGAACAGCCGGATTCAGACCAAGAATTGGAGGAAGAGTGACAGCCCATCCTGGTCACAGATGACAAACCTTTTTCTACCACAGACAAAACTTCTTTACCGCCGATTGCTGCCAAGCACAACTTGTCCGGAACCAACACCTGGTTGGCGAAGCGCTGGATATCGTCCGCAGTAACTGCCATGATGTTATCGATAACCTCTTCCAAAGGAATTATGCGATCGTAAAACATAACCGACTTGCCCAAACGGCTCATCCGGTTCATAACACTTTCCATTCCCAAGTACATGTTAGCCTTGATCTGTCTCTGAGCCCGGTTGATCTCGTCCGCCGTCACCCCGTTGGTCCTGAACTTGTCCAGTTCTTCACCCAAGCCTGCCATCAGATCGTTGATTTTTTCGGGACTGGTAGCAGCGTAAATGCAAAAAGAGCCAGAATCCGAATAGCTGGTAGGGTAAGTGTACACGGAATAGGCCAGTCCCTTCTCTTCACGGATGGTTTGAAAAAGCCTCGACCCGATCCCTCCTCCTAAGATGCTGTTCATGATGTTTTGAACATGCCGCTCATCGTGGGAATAAGAAATACTGGGCGTCCCTATACACAGCTGAACCTGTTCTGTGTCCTTCGTAATCAGCCTCAATTCGTTCTTTGGCGGAATATCGGGAGGGAGTTTGGCCCGAGACACGGGGTGGTTCTGTACCCTGTGTAACCACTCGCTAACCTTAATCCGAACCATGCTGTTGTTTATATTTCCTGCAATAGCGATAACCATATTCGAAGGAACATAATATTGCCGGTAGTACTCGATAACACTCTCCCTTTTCAAGGCCATGACAGTTTCCTTGGTTCCTAGAATAGGACGGCCTAACGCGTGATTACGCCACAACAGCTGGGAAAACACATCGTGAATAAGCTCATCTGGGGAGTCTTCGTACATGCCGATCTCTTCTACTATGACCCCTTTCTCCGTAAGCAGGTCTTTATCCATAAAGACGGAATTAAAAACCATATCGAAAAGAATATCTAAGGCTTCCTCGAAGTTTTCGTCCAAAGTCCGAGCATAGAAGCACGTGTATTCCTTCGATGTGTACGCGTTTAACTGCCCGCCAATGCTCTCGAAAGCTTCGGCAATATCCTTTGCCGTTCGAGTAGCTGTGCCTTTAAAAAGCAGGTGTTCGATAAAATGGGTAGTTCCGTTCATCTCATCTGCTTCGTCTCGCGATCCTACCCCTACGTAAATCCCCATAGCTACTGAACGTAAATGAGGAATCTCTTCGCTGACTAGTCTTGCCCCGTTATCCAGAACCCAATAATCGACCACAACTTCAACCTCCACCCTTACTCCGTTTTCGATAGTCTCCGAATTTCCCTTTAAGTTTCCATCAATCGTAAGTACAACCGATAAAACAATCGCATTAATCCCTCGGGTTCTCTTCCCACTGTGCAACGTGTCACTAATTTAACCCTCTCAACTGTAGTCCCCAGGTAGCGTATCTCTAGCTCTCCGATTTTTTGCCCTGTCTTCAGGGGTGCGGTGGGCTGGTAATCAACATCTACGACCTTTTCCAATCCCATTTTGTCCTGCGACAACCATAAATAGACATCTCTGTCCGGATACACGGTTACCTCTATCCGGGTCCCTTTGTTCACGCGTAAAACCTTGAACATGTTGGACTTATCTACAACTTTTTCTCGAGTAAACGACGTAAATCCCCAATCGAGCAAACGCTGGCAGTCAGCGTACCGGTCCCAGGAACGTAGAACCACCGCCACCAGTTTACGGTTCCCCCTTTGGGCCGCACCGATGAGGCATTTGCCTGCGGCATCTGTGGTGCCTGTCTTAACACCGAAGGCCCCTTCGTACGAGCCTAAGAGCTTGTTGGTGTTGTAAATCTTTCTCCCCCCGGGGTAACCGGGTCGTTTGATAACAGCCTGCCGGGTGGCGACTAGCTTCTCAAAAACCTGGTTACGTAAAGCATACCTAGTAATAACCGCCAGGTCATAGCAAGTGCTGAGGTGCTCCTTATCGGGCAAACCAGAGGCGTTTTCGAAATGGGTATGATAAGCTCCTATGGCCCACGCCTTCTTGTTCATGAGGTATGCGAACATATCCTCACTGCCTGCCACATGCTCGGCTAGGACCACACTGGCATCGTTGGCCGATTCTAAGAGCGCCGCTTTCAAGAGATCCTCTATGGTCATCTTGTCCTGCGGCCTAAGTCCCATACCGCTTTCGGTTCGGGCGGCCTTAGGACTTACCACTGCCACCTCCTTGAGCCCTGCATATTCCAAAGCAAGGATGGCAGTCATCACTTTGGTGGTGCTGGCAACCGGTCGCGGCTGCATCATGTTTTTACCACCCAAGACTTGACCAGTAGTCAAGTCTACTAAGCAGTAAGCCTGAGATGTCACATAAGGCGCAGCTTCAGCTTTACCTGGACTCAAAATAAACAGAAGCGCAAACGTTAATGCCAGCACCAGAAATCCTATCACACTCTTCCTGCCGTGACAAGTCATCTTACGGTTCAGTCCCCTTTTCTGTAGCCGTGTTTCCGACGATTTCGGAAACTGTAGCAAACCGATATCCCTCTTCCTTTAACTGTTTGAGAATGCTGGGCAGAGCCTCAACCGTGGGCTGGGTAGGGTGCATTAAGATTATCGCATCATTATGAATGCGAGGGACAACCCGGTTGACAATGGTGCTGGCTTCGGGCCGCTGCCAATCGACGGTGTCCAGGCTCCACATTACAATCTTATATCCTAATTCAGCGGCTACTTTCTGAACAGCGGTATTGAATTCGCCGTAAGGCGGGGCAAACAAATAGGGACGCTCTCCCGTTATGGTCTGGATTACCTTTTCTGCCCGGGTAATTTCCTCCTTTACCTGTTCTGGCGAAAGGTTGTTGAGATGAAGGTGTTTGTACCCGTGGTTTCCCAAACAGTGCCCGTGCTTCTTCATGTTCTTAACCAGTTCGGGAAATTCTTCAGCCCACCGCCCGGTTAAGAAGAAAGTGGCTTTAACTCCGTTCTGCTCGAGTATCTTTAGTAAATCAGGGACATACTTCCTCGCCCCAGTCAACGTTAAAGGTCAAAGCAATGACTTTTTGCCCGGTCTGGCCCTGGTATATTGGTTCCTCCAATTTATAAGCGTTTAACGAACTCTCCCAAAAATAAGCCAATACAGCCATAAACAATACCACGACCGCTATTACTGCCGCGATCCTTAAGGCTCTGCGAGGCAAAAAATACACCCGCAAGAAGCCTCACCCCCTTTTCCCCAGAATATAAGCATAGACTTTTCCCCCGCCTACCCCTGCTTTCACGATTACCGGATAAGGCCGGTCGTTTTTGAATTTCAGGTCGGCATAATTGTACGATACGGTAGCATCCTTCCCTGGGGCTACATAAGGTACAGGCCGGCTGTGCGGATGTCTCTCCACGATGGGAAGGCCTGCTTTCAAGGCTGCATTATACAGCGTAGTCGCTACCTGACACACTCCTCCCCCGGTGTCCACACCTCCTATAATCGGGGCTATTTCGTATCCCCTCTCGGGTGTTCGAGGCCCTACTACTTCATTGAATGAGAATACTTGACCAGGCCAGATGATGGTGTTGTCGCAGCCCTTGCAGGCTAGCTTTATGTTCTGCCAGCGCCCGCTGGATCCGTACAGCCAGGTATGGAAGTATCCCAGTTGGTGATCAACCCCTTCTAGGTCCTTGGTCGTGTATTTGGGCCTGATAACCTTGAATGCTAACGGTACTCGTTGCCCAGGGCCAGCCGCAAAAATCGACTTGAGCGAGATATCTATGTCGACTTCATACCCGTTTCTCTCGGGTAGTAACTCGCCGGTTTGTTTGTCAAAAATGGGATTAACCGGCATTTGTCTATGCTTCAGAGCCAATTCTTGAAGAATTACTTCTACTTCCTTGGGAAGGTAGTAAGACAAGTCTATCCCCTCGACCGTGACCCCAGGCTTAACTCCATAAAGATCACGCTCGACCTGTTCGATCCACACGGTGTAAAGAGTCAAGCTGATCACAAAGCAGATCGCGAATAAGGTCTGACGTCTTATGATTATTGTCATCGTGCCTGGGAACAAAAACAAAGCTCACCACCTTTCTTCTTAAATTTCTATTCGGCAGTGAGCGTATGTATTCGATTGGTTCAAATCCCGCAAAAAACAAATAAACCGAGAAACTCGGTTTACTTGGCTGATCTTGTGTTCTTTTTGTGTCCGGTCGTTGAACCGGCCCGCTGGGCCTGTTGTAAAGCCTCTCTGCGCGATAGGTTTATTCGTCCTTGGGAGTCGATTTCGGTAACCTTGACCAGGATTTCATCGCCGATATCGACCACGTCTCGGACTTTGGCCACCCGATTCTCGGCTAACTTAGAAATGTGCACCAATCCTTCTTTGCCAGGCAAACCCAGAACCCCGGGAATTATCTCTACAAAAGCCCCGAAATCGGCTATCCGCACCACCTTGCCTACGTAGGTTTTACCGACTTCTACATCCTTAGTTAAACACTCGACGTAATACTTAGCCTTCTCCGCCGACTCCTGGTCCGACGCGACTATGAATAAGCTACCGTCATCTTCGATGTCAATACGAGCCCCCGTTTCATCTATTATCTTCTTGATAATCTTGCCTCCGGGTCCTATCACCTGACGTATCTTGTCCGTATCTATCATCATCTTTATCATTCTGGGAGCATACGGTGAAAGCTCCGGATTGGGCTGGCTAATAGCCTTCATCATTATATCCATGATGTACATCCGGCCTTCCTTGGCCTGCTTTAAGGCTGCATGCAGGATCTCGCGGGTGACCCCGGGTATCTTGATATCCATCTGCAGAGCAGTTACACCCTCAGCAGACCCGGCAACTTTGAAGTCCATGTCGCCTAAGGCGTCTTCGATACCCTGAATGTCGCTTAATACGGCAAACCGGTCACCTTCCTTGACCAGCCCCATGGCTATACCCGATACCGGCCTCTTAATGGGAACTCCGGCATGCATCAGCGATAAAGTGCTGCCGCACACGCTACCCATGGACGTGGAGCCGTTGGATTCCAACACCTCGGATACCACCCGTATGGTGTATGGAAATTCCTCCTGAGAAGGCAGGACCGCTTCTAGGGCCTTTTCCGCCAAAGCCCCATGTCCTATTTCCCTGCGGCCTGGTCCCCGAATCGGACGGGTTTCCCCTACGCTGTAAGGCGGAAAATTGTAGTGATGAAGATAACGTTTAGATTCTTCCACTCCCAGCCCGTCCAAAATCTGCTCTTCTCCAACCGCACCGAGAGTAGTCACGGACAGAACCTGGGTCTGGCCCCTGGTAAACAAGCCCGAACCGTGGGTCCGTGGCAAAATCCCGACCTCACAAGACACGGGCCTGATCTCGTTGAGTCTACGTCCATCCACCCGTATACCTTCGTCCAGAATCATGCGCCTGACTATCTCTTTGGTAATCTTGTCGATGATACTGGCTACTTCTTTTTCTTGCTCCGGGTAAACCTCTGCGAAGTGCTGCTTAATTTCATCTGCCGCAGCTTCGGTGCGGGCCTCCCTTTGCAGCTTGTCGGAGCAGCGGATGGCTTCCTCCAGTATCGGTATCCCGTATTCCCTTACAGCCGCTTCTATCTCCGGATCGATCTCAGGAACCACGACTTCTCGTTTGGGCAAACCTATCTCTGCTACGATCTTTTCCTGAAAATCGATGATACGCTTGATTTCTTCGTGAGCGAAGAAAATGGCATCCAACATCGTTTCCTCGGGCACTTCATTAGCTCGTGCTTCAACCATCACGATGGCATCTCGGGTTCCACCCACCGTCAAGTGCATTTGGCTCCTGGCTGATTGTTCGACTGTGGGGTTAATAACAAACTCCCCGTCCACCATCCCAACAATCACAGCCCCTATCGGACCAGCAAACGGGATATCCGATATGGAAAGAGCAATAGATGCCCCGATTATGGCGGTTACATTGGGTGGGTTATCCTGATCCACGGACATCACAGTCGCTACTACGTGGACATCATTACGGAAACCCTTAGGGAAAAGAGGTCTGATCGGCCTGTCCATTAGACGAGCTGAAAGTATAGCAGCTTCAGTGGGCCTGCCTTCCCTCTTAATGAAACCTCCCGGTATTCTCCCTACCGCGTACAGTCTTTCCTCATAATCGCAGGTTAGAGGGAAGAAGTCGATGCCCTCTCTAGGCTCCTTGGAAGCGGTCGCTGTTACCAGAACAACAGTGTCGCCATAATAAAGCAAAGCCGCTCCGTTGGCTTGTTTAGCCACTTTCCCTATCTCGACCCGTAGAGGCCGCCCTGCTATTTCGGTTTGGTAAACCTTGTGTTCTATAGCTTATCCCTCCTTCGAATAAAATAAATTGAAAGAGCGGCTGAACCGCTCTTTATCTCCTCAGTCCAAGTCTAGTAACGATTCCCTTGTAGCGGTCAAAATCGTTCTTCATAAGATAGTCCAACAAAGCCCGGCGCTGACCTACCATCTTTAACAGCCCGCGCCTAGAGTGGTGATCTTTGGGATGGGTCTTCAAGTGCTCGGTCAAGTGATTGATCCGTTCCGTCAGCATGGCAATCTGCACTTCGGGAGAACCGGTATCCGTTTCGTGCAGTTGAAAGTCCCGGATTATCTGCTGCTTCTTTTCTTGCGTGAGTGCCACTGACTACTCACCTCCTTTTCTCGATTAATCGCCGACTGCCGGAGTAGGCGCCGGAGTATCGCCAACCCCAGTCAGTGGTTCCTGGGCGAGCCAAACACTGCTAAATAGTTGTGGAGATAAATAAAACTTACCCTAGCATGATTCACTCTCTAGTTTGAGGAGCAAATGCTCATGACACCTGGCGGTGTCATCCCTAGAGAACGAAAAATGATTGCTCACCCTACATCCATAGAATAATTCCATTTTACAATAATCTGTGTTCATCCGTGGCTCATTTACGGGCACCCGATTGCCGAGTTTCATTGTAGCACAGCTGTCAATGGATGTAAACTTACCCATTCGCGATTATTCTTGAATCGATAAATCTAAAACGCGCGAAACCTTGTATCCGCTAGCACTCTTTGGGCCTGGGCTACGTCCTGGTGAATCTGAGTTACCAGTTGTTCGACCCCGCTAAACTTCATTTCACCCCGGATGCGTTTCATAAAATATAACCTTATAGTTTCGCCGTAGATGACCCGGTGAAAGTCCAATATATAAGCTTCCACAGTAACCGGGTAGGTGTTATGGAAGGTCGGTTTCTTCCCGATATTAACCACGGCATTATGGACTTCTCCTCTGACGAGAGCTTTGGCGGCATACACCCCTTCTCCAGGTACAATCAAGTCCTCGTCGATTTTTAAGTTAGCGGTGGGAAACCCTATCTTCCCTCCCCGGCGCTCGCCTTCTATCACTTCCCCCTCCAACATCGGCCAATATCCCAGCAGTTTGTAAGCCCAATCGATGTCCCCTGCCTCCAAAGCCTGTCGAACTAAAGTACTTGACACCACTTGTTCCCCCACCATCACGGGAGGCACAACGTTTACCGCAAAACCTATCTCCTGCCCAAGATGCTTGAGTGTTTCGGGTGTTCCCATCCCTTTGTGCCCAAAAGTGTAATTGAAACCCACCGATACTGACGCCACTCCTAGGGTTTCATGCAATACATGTCGGGCAAAGTATTCCGGAATCAGCCTAGCTATTTCCAAAGTGAACGGGGTTTGAATGACCATCTCCAGGCCCAAAAGGGTAAACAGTTCTATTTTGCGTGAAGTGGATATCAACATCCGCGGGGTACGTTCAGGGTAAAGCACCCGCAAAGGATGGGGCTCAAAAATAAGAGCAGCGGCGATGGTCCCCCTCTCCTTAGCATCCCGGATGTTGAGTTTGATGAGCTTTTGGTGCCCGAGGTGAACACCGTCAAAATTTCCTAAAGCCAGCGATAGGGGCCTGCCCTTATGATAGTTCTCCAGACCTTTAATGATTCGCATCGACAACTCTCCTCGTCCCTTACTGAGTACCCAGCACTTTCACTGGTTTAAGAACCGTCCCCTTCCCCTTGGTCTCTGCGAGGTGACCTACAGCTATGAGATCACGGTCTAAAGTATAGACCAAGACCGGACCTGCTGCCAAACCAGCGTTAATACTAATATTATTGCCGTTTTTCAGCCGAATAACATCATTCTCGTTTTCTAACACTACCTTGGGCATCGAAGTTAAAGGAAAATCCAGAGGCAATAATAGAGAACAATCCCCCGCCGCAAGCCGTTCTTCCACTTCTGCAAGTTTAACGGCGTATTCTAAGGAGAAGGGACCGGAAAAAACCCTAACTAACTTGGTGAGATAGGCTCCGCACCCCAGCTTCTGTCCAATATCATGACACAATGTTCGAATATAAGTTCCTTTTGAACACACAACATCCAAGATAACTCGATAAGGAGGTTGCGTAAGTTCAGCCTGTACTACTTGCAGCAAATGTACAGTTACGGGCCGGGCTTCTAGCGATACTTCAACTCCCTGCCGTGCCAGCTCATACAAGCGGCGCCCGCGGTAGTTGACGGCGGAATACATAGGAGGAACCTGAAGTATCTCTCCGCGAAACAGCTCTAGAACCTTCTCTATATCGGAAAGACTAAAGCTTAATTCGTCGGTAACCACCGTAATATTCCCCCAGGCATCCTGGGTGTCTGAAACCCCTCCCAACATCATTTCTGCCCGGTAGCCTTTGGCAACATCCATCAAAAACTCTACTAGCCGGGTGGCTCCACCTACTGCCAGCGGCAGCACCCCTTCGGCTATAGGGTCTAGAGTCCCCAGGTGCCCCACCTTCTGGCGAGGGAAAAACCTTCGAACCCTCTTCACTACTTCAAAGGAGGTGATCCCCCGGGGCTTGTCAACATTCAGGAACCCCTGACATCTCTGCAATCTGTAACCACTTCCTTTACCGCCTCTATAACCCTATGGCACGCGTCGGCAATGTCACCCTCGAGGCGAGCCCCAGCAGCCCGGAGGTGACCGCCTCCTCCAAATCTAGCAGCAATCGAATTCACATCTACCTTTTCCTTCGATCGAAACCCAACCTTTATTACACCCGGTTCGATCTCGCGAAACAGCAGCCCTACCTCGACTCCTTCGATAAATCGAGCGTAGTTTATCAACCCTTCAAAATGGTAGTCTTGGGCTTCCAGGCGGGCTATATCCTCGTAGGTTAACACCATCCAGGCTATCCTACCGTCCGATGCAAAGGAAAGGGTATTCAGCGCCTGCTGTAACAACTTCACTTCGACCACTGGTCTTGACTCGAACAGGTTATTCCTAATGGTATCCAGTTGCGCTCCCTGGTCAAGCATCCGGGCTGCTGCCCTCAGAGTCTCCGGGCGGGTATTGCTGTACTGGAAACACCCGGTATCCATGATTATGCCCGTGTATATGGCCGACGCTATGGACTGATCGATGGGAACCTGCATTTCATCTAACAATTCCAGAACCAATTCAGCAGTAGAAGCTTTTCCCGGTTCCACCCGGTTAAGGTTACCAAAAAACGTGTTGCTGGGATGGTGATCAATGTTGATCACCGTTTCGCAGTTCTTTAAACAGGACAAGGTCTTGACACCTACTCTCTCGGGATCCGAGCAGTCCAGGTAAATCACGGTTGCCGGCCACCGCTCGACCATCTCCGGTCTCCTAATAGAATTGAACCCCTTGAGGTACCGGTACGTCTCCGGGAGCTTGTCTTCTATAACAGCTACCACTTCTTTGCCCAGAACAGCTAAACCCAGATAGAGAGCAACCATGGACCCGATACAATCGCCATCGGGAATAACATGTCCAGTCACCACCAATTCTGGTTCTTGAGCAATAGCCGCCGCTATCACCCTCCAGTCGTCACTCCGACTCATCCGAATCCTCTCTCTTTTCTTGCGCTTTCAATTCGTTTAGAATTGCCGCAATCCGAACCCCGTGCTCGATAGACTTGTCCATCTGAAAAACGATCTCTGGAGCATGGCGGAGATTTAGCTCTCCCGCCAGCACACTACGGATGAACCCTCGGGCTCTTTCTAGAGCGGCCATCGTATCCCGGCACTTCTTTTCATCTCCTAGCACGCTTACGTGTACCCGCGCGTAGCTCAAGTCCCGCGACACATCAACCCTGGTGATAGATACCGCACGCGGATCGATACCCGGATCTTTCAACCCTTCGAAGAACAAAGCGGATAATCCCCGTTTGATTTCTTCAGCCAGTCTTTCTTGGCGACGAGAACTCATCCATAACACCCCCAACAAATCGGAGTTGCATCGGTCTACTTGGAACTCTCCGGAAAACTCTCAGGGTCATAATCGACGACGATATTAAAGCTCCCTGGGGATTTGCTCTATGGTGTAAGCTTCTATGATATCCCCTTCTTTAACATCATTGAAATCTGCGATACCGATTCCACACTCGTACCCCTCAACTACTTCGCGCACATCGTCTTTAAATCGCTTTAGTGAAGCCAAACCGCCTTCGAACAACACCACTCCGTCGCGCAATAATCGGACTCTAGCGTTCCGGTTAATCTTTCCTTCCTGCACGTAGCACCCAGCCACATTCCCCACTTTTGGTATTTTGAAAACCGCCCTTACTTCGGCTCTTCCCAGGAATACTTCTCTCAGCTCTGGTTCCAACAGCCCTCCCATGGCTTTTTTAACATCATCGATGGCCTCATAAATGACCCGATAGAGCCGGACATCGATATGTTCATTCTCCGCGTATTTACGGGCTTTACTGTCAGGTCTAACGTTAAAACCTATGATTATGGCCTTCGAGGCCGAAGCCAACATAACGTCCGTTTCGGTAATCGCACCCACACCGGAATGTATAACATTAACCTTGACCTCGTCCGTAGACAGCCGCAGCAAGGATTGGGTCAAAGCTTCAATTGAACCTTGAACATCTCCTTTTACTATGAGGTTCAGTTCTTTGACTTCGCCCTCTTTTATCTGCTTAAACAAGTCGTCCAGACTTACCCTAGCAGTCTTGGCCTGTTCTTCTCTCTTTTTCTCATCTAGGCGCATCGCACTGACTTGTTTAGCTATCTTTTCATCCACAACCCGGAAAATATCCCCGGCCATAGGTACCTCTTCCAGCCCGACAACTTCTACTGGGCAGGAAGGTTCAGCAGTCTCCACCCGCTGCCCGCGGTCATCCACCATAGCCCTGACCTTACCCCAGGTCAAACCGCACAGGATGCTGTCA
This sequence comes from Syntrophothermus sp., assembly GCF_013314835.1. NCBI lineage: Bacteria > Bacillati > Bacillota > Clostridia > Eubacteriales > Syntrophomonadaceae > Syntrophothermus > Syntrophothermus sp. The sequence goes on along the minus strand of NZ_JABUEX010000032.1, from coordinate 19,330 downwards.
CCCACTCTTAAGGTTCCTTTTTGAACCAGCACTGTTGCCACTGGACCTCTTCCTTTGTCCAGCCTGCTTTCAATAACCACTCCTTCGGCCGGGCGGTTAGGATTGGCTGCTAGTTCCCTCATCTCAGCTACCAAAAGTATCATTTCCAGAAGCTGCTGGATGCCCTTACCTGTCTTAGCCGACACCGGCACCATTATCGTATCTCCGCCCCATTCCTCAGCCACAAGGTTGTATTCCGTTAACTGTTGTTTGACCCGATCCGGGTTGGCGTCGGGTTTGTCGACCTTGTTTATGGCTACGATAATAGGAACCCCAGCTGCCTTGGCGTGGTTAATAGCCTCAACCGTTTGTGGCATTACCCCGTCATCGGCCGCCACTACCAGCACGGCAATGTCCGTAACTTGAGCTCCCCTGGCCCTCATCGCAGTAAATGCCTCGTGACCCGGGGTATCGATGAAGGTGATCTTCTCTCCCTCGATCTCTACTTGATAGGCACCGATGTGCTGGGTAATACCTCCTGCCTCGCTAGAAACAACGTTGGTTTTTCTGATAGCATCGAGCAGAGAAGTCTTGCCGTGGTCAACATGCCCCATGACCGTCACTACTGGTGGCCGCGGCACAAGGTTAGCCTCGTCATCCACGATTTCCTGCAAAAGCTCCTCTTCCTCGGTTTTTTCGCTTTCTACTGCCACATCAAATTCTGCCGCCAGTATTTCTGCGGTCTCAAAGTCTATAGTCTGGTTTATCGCCGCCATTATTCCCAAACCCATGAGTTTTTTCATTATCTCAGCGGGGTTACGATTCAGCTTCTCTGCCAGCTCTCTTACCGTAATCGTCTCCGGGATCACGATGATATCAGGAGTTGCCACATCCAGTTCGTTCCTCCGGCGCTCCTTTTTCTTTCCCTTGGCCTTTGGTTTCTTTTTTATGTCCTTGACCTTGCTGTCAGCCAAAGCCGAATGTCCTGCAAAGGGAGAAACTTTTCTTACCGGCGGGGTGGCTTTTGCGTGGGCTGTAGCCTGCCCTGATTCAGGTGGGGCTGCCGGGATAGGTTTGGCTGGTCCCGGCTGGGCAGAAACGGATGCAGCTTGAGGTCTCCTGCTACCTTTAGACTGGTCCGAAAGTTGGGACCTTACTGGCCGGCCAACTTCGTTTCCGGCGGGCAGATTGCGCGCAGGCATCATATCACGAGACCGCTGTTCTTGTGGTTTCGCCACCTCTCTGGCTTCGCCCACCCCTTTACCCTTTCCGGCAGGAGTGGCCTTATCTTTTGACACCCCCGCTGCTTTTTCCTCCAATCTGCGCTTAACCCATTCGGCTTGTTCTTCTTCTAAGGTGCTCATATGGTTTTTTACGTCCAAACCCAGATCCTGAAGCACCCCAACTAGCTCTTTACTGGATATGTGCAGGTCTTTTGCTAGTTCGTGAACTCTTACTTTCGCCATTCAACCACCCCCGTAAAATTAGCCTCGTTCCCCTCTGCATCGATCAGTTCTAATATCGTTTGGGCAAAACCTTTATCGTTAACCGTAACCGCCACCCGGTATGCCTTGCCTACGCTGGCACCTAGCCTGTACTTGTCGCCCACAACCCGCCAGGGAACATGGTATTTTTCGCAGGCACTGACGAGCGACTCCCGGGTTCTGGGTGAAATATCACCGCTCATTATCAATAGATGAGCCCGCCTTCTCAAAAGACTGGTCTTTGCTGCCATCGTTCCAGCTGAAACCAGTCCCGCCTTGCGCGCGAATCCGAGCACTTGATATAAGTCTTTTCTCAAGTTTCCACCAGCTCTCTCCTAAGTTCTTCCAAAACCTGGTCCGGAATTTCGTGTTCTAGGGACTTCTGCAACCTCTTGCCTTTGACCGCTTGGTTAAAACAGTCCAAGTTAGGGCAAATATAGGCGCCACGGCCAGATTTCTTCCCAGTCTTGTCGATGATTATTTGGAGATCAGGGGTCCTTACTACCCTGATAAGTTCTTTCTTGTTCTTCATTTGACGGCAACCAACACACATTCTCTGAGGGATTTTTCGGGCTTTGGGCAACTATATCCCTCCCCTTACAGCTTCTACCTGGGACTCGCTCTTTATATCTATCTTCCAGCCCGTAAGCTTGGCCGCCAGTCTAGCATTCTGCCCTTCCTTACCGATAGCCAGTGACAACTGATAGTCGGGTACTACCACCCGCGCCATTTTTTCACTTTCAGACGCCTCTACCGATACTACCTTGGAAGGGCTTAAGGCGTTGGCAATATACTGCTCGATATCCGGGCTCCACTTTATTATATCTATTTTTTCTCCATTTAGCTCTCTGACGATGTTTTGCACCCTCAATCCCTTGGGCCCGACACAAGCTCCGACCGGATCCACTTTCTCGTTACGCGAATAAACGCTTATCTTAGACCGCGAACCAGCCTCCCGGGCTATTGACTTTATTTCGACCAACCCCTCGTAAATCTCCGGAACCTCCAACTCAAAGAGACGTTTCAAAAAGTTGGGATGAGTCCGGGAAAGAAATATCTGCGGTCCCTTAGCACTTCTCTTAACCTCGCTTATATAAGCCTTAATCCTTTGTCCTGGCTCGTACGCCTCGTTCGGTATCTGGTCCTGGGACCCCATTAAGGCTTCTGTTCGCCCTAGGTTGATTATCACCGTCTTCTGTTCCACCCTCTGCACGGTCCCGGTGACGATTTCGCCTGCCCGGTTGGAAAACTCGTTAAAAACTATGCTTCTTTCTGCCTCTCGCAGCCTTTGGATCACCACTTGCTTAGCGGTTTGCGCAGCTATCCTTCCAAAATCGGCAGGAGTTACTTCTACATCGATTTCATCGCCTATTTCAACCTCAGGGTAAATCTCGCGGGCTTCCGCAAGACGCACCTCCAAACGCTCATCCTTAACTGTTTCCGCTACGGTTTTCTTGGCATAGACCTTCACTTCGCCGCTTTCCATATCCATCTGTACTGTTACGTTTTGTAGAGAACCAAAGTTCTTTTTGTAAGCCGTTCTAAGAGCAGACTCAATCGCCTCTACCAGAACTTCTTTGGGTATACCTCTCTCTTTCTCAATCTCGCCCAACGCCTGGATTAATTCACTAGACATCCGCTTTTCCTCCTCTTACCATCCAGGTGCTAATTGCATCTCTGGCCCTAACATACTTACAACACTGTACTGCCGAATGATCACGCCTAATAGTCTCATTCTTTAGATTTCAGCTACTAACCTTACTTGAAGAGCTTCCGTTCTGGGAACCTCTAGAATCCGATCCCCTAAATCTACCATGATTTTGCCATCTCTCAGCCCCAAAAGTAGTCCTTTAAAGTTCTTCTGATTGTTTATAGGTTCCCGGACTTTGACAGTAACCTTTTTCCCAGTAAACCTTTCAAAATCCTTGTCTTTCTTCAAGACCCGGTCCAAACCGGGAGATGATACCTCCAGGACATAGCTGTGGGGAATGGGGTCTTCCCAATCCAGTGCTCGCCCAATGATCTCACTTGCCTGCTGACATGTATCCAGGTCTACTCCTCCCGGCTTATCTATAAAAACCTGCAGAACCCAGCGTCCCGCTTGATTCTTGTACTGAACATCGACTACATCAATCCCGACGGGCTCGAGTTCCCTCTCTATAATCGGCTCTACCCTCTCGACCACGCCCTTCGATTTCATCGAAAATCACCTCTGATGTCACACATAATAAACGAAAGAGTGGGGTCACCCACTCTTTGCTTCTCAACGATGTTGTCTCGCCCGTTACTGGTTATAATAATACCACACATGCCCTTCTCCACACAAGCGAAAACTGGGTTTTGTTCGTAAGCCCGCACAAACACCCGTCTAAGCAAACAGGCTCAACTGGCTGGTCTCCGGGAGGTCGTGCAGACACCCGTTTCGCTTGAGGGTGTCGACCACAGCTCGGGAAACACCGGCCCGAAACTGCAAGTCTTCAACCGACGCGAACCTCCCTAGCTTGCGAGCTTCTATAATACTCAGGGCCGCCTTTTCCCCCAGCCCCGGCAACGCCGAAAACGGCAACAGCAGGCCTTTCTTTGTAACCAAGAATCGAGTAGCATCGGAAAGCAACAAATCCACGGGCAAAAACCGGAATCCCCTCGCGTACATCTCCAACGCCACCTCTAGGACAGGCAAGAGTTTCCGGTCTTTAGGCGCAGCGTTGCTGTTCATTTTTTCGATCTCGACTACCCGTTGTCTGACCTTGTCGTAGCCCCCTAAGATCACTTCGGCGTCAAAATCCTCAGCCCTTACGCTGAAGAACGCCGCGTAGAATTCCCGGGGGTAATAGACTTTGTAATAGGCTATGCGAAAGGCCATCATAACGTAAGCTACGGCATGGGCCCTGGGGAACATGTACTTTATCTTCTGGCAGGAGTCTATGTACCATGCAGGAATTCGGTATTCCTGCATGGCTTGGACCTCTTCCCGTACCAAGCCCTTTCCTTTTCTTACGTTCTCCATAATCCGAAAAGCCTGCTTTTTGTCCATCCCCTTATAAATTAGAAAAGTCATTATGTCATCGCGAGTCGCTATGACTTCTTTTAAAGGCGCGGTTCCATTCTCAATCAATTCCTGTGCGTTATTGAGCCAGACGTCGGTGCCGTGGGACAGACCACTGATTCTGACCAACTCCCCAAAGGTTTGCGGACGCGTCACCTCCAACATCTGTCTCACGAAGCGCGTGCCGAATTCCGGCACGCCGTAGGTTCCTACCGCGGATCTAATAGCTTCGGGGGTAACCCCCAGGGGTTCAACCCCTGAAAAAAGCCTCATAGTCTCCCTGTCATCCAAAGAAATATCCAAGGCCCGGTAACCGGTCATGTCTTCCAACACCTTGATCATGGTCGGATCATCATGGCCAAGGATGTCCAGCTTGACTAGGCGTTCGCTTATGGAGTGATAATCGAAATGAGTAGTTATGATCCCGCTCTCCGCTTTATTGGCAGGGTAGTTCAGAGGCGTAAATTCGTGTACATCCCGCTCGCGCGGGACCACCATAAGCCCCCCGGGATGCTGGCCAGTCGTCCTCTTCACCCCGGCCAAGCCCCTAGCTAGTCGCAGCACCTCGCCTTTGCGTAGGTGAAGCCCGTTCTTTTCCGCATAATTTTTTACCATTCCAATAGCCGAAGCTTCGGCCAGGGTATTTATCGTACCCGCCCTGAAAACGTGTTCACTCCCGAATATCTCTTCCACGTACTGGTGAGCTCGTGGCTGGTAGTCCCCAGAAAAGTTAAGATCTATATCCGGTATCTTGTCTCCCTCAAAGCCGAGAAAAGTCTCGAAAGGAATGTCGTGTCCATCGCGAACGAGTCGTTGCCCGCACCTCGGGCAGGTTAGATCTGGCAGGTCGACACCACACTCAACCGATCCATCATTTACGAATTCGGTATAAAAACAGTTCGGGCATCGATAATGAGGAACGAGAGGGTTAACCTCGGTTATTCCAATAAGAAAAGCAACCAAAGACGACCCGACCGACCCACGTGATCCCACCAGATAACCGTCTTCATTCGACCTCTTCACCAGCTTGTGAGCAATCAGGTACAGCACGCTAAACTTGTTATCTATGATGGCCGCGAGCTCCCGCTCAAGACGCTCTCTGACCAGCTCCGGCAGTGGACGGCCATACATCTGGTAAGCCTTTTCCCAAGCCAAAGTTTTAATCTCTTCTTCAGCTCCCGGAATAGATGGAAAGAAGTTGCCGTCTGGCACGGGTTGCAGGTCTTCTACGCCTTCTACCAGCCGATTAGGATTGATGACAACAACCTGATAAGCCTTCTCCTTTCCTAGATACGCAAACTCCGCCAACATTTCTCCTGTGGTGCGAAAATACAGCGGGGCCTGGGCTTCGGCATCTTCATACCCTTTGTTGGCCTGCAGAATCCTCCTGAAAACTTCGTGGTGGGGATCCAAGAAGTGAACATCTCCGGTGGCTATGACCGGCAGGTTTAATCTTTCTCCTAATTCTACTATGTAGCGATTCATTTGGATGAGATCCTCGAACGAGGATACCCGTCCTTCCCTAACCAAGAATTCGTTGTTCATTAACGGTTGAATCTCCAGGAAATCATAAAAAGAAGCTATCCTTTCGAGCTCATCATCGCTCTTGTTTTGAAGGTAACCGGTAATGAGTTCCCCCGCTTCACACGCCGTTCCGAGTATCAAGCCTTCTCGCAGCTCGACCAATTGTTTTCGCAAAATGCGCGGGTTACGGTAAAAACCCTCCAGGTGAGATTTGCTGACCAATCGATAAAGGTTTTTCAACCCTTCTCGGTTTCTCACCAGGATTATAATGTGATAGGCCTGTTTCTGTCTCAGATCATCGACCAGATACCCTTCCATTCCATAAACCAGTTTGATACCCTTGAGCTTAGCATAATCGTAGGCCTCGGGGAAGGCTTGAACCGCACCGTGGTCAGTTATCGCTACCGCCTTATGTCCCCATTCTGCTACCCTTTCTAACAGGTCCTTTATCTTGACTACCCCGTCAAGGGTGCTCATAACCGTGTGAAGATGAAGTTCAACCCGTTTCTCCGGGGCATCGTCAACCCTCTTGGGTACGGGAGCCGTTTCCCAGGCCTGGACTGACAAAACCAACTCTTTTTCAAACTCGTCGTATCTAGTAGCTCCTTGAACCTTTATCCAATCGCCTTCCTTAAAAGGCAGATCCTCGTCCGGCTCCAAAAAATACTTTAACATGATAGAGTCTGTAAAATCAGTCAAGTAGCAGGTCAACAGTTGCCGTTGATCCTTAAGCAGGCGCCGCTGTACTTCGAACACTTCTCCTTCAACTACTACCTGGCGCAATCCCTCGGTCAATTCTGCAATGGTAGCCCGAGTGCCTTGAACAGGCTTTTCATCGGAACCGGTTTTCCGCCGGGATGAGCCCCGGACTGTTCTGCGCGGCCCGTTCAAATGAGGTTGCACCACCAACAAACTCGCCACGGAAACAGCAGCTTCGGCCGAAGCCTCCTGGTATTCCTGCTCTGACCATGGCCTGGCAGAGCAAACACACTTAGCCACTACCTGCCAACGGTATTCACGTCTAAACCACTCAGATACCAGTGACCCGAGGTCCCTTGCCAGTAGCCCCTCCCATTTCTCACTATCATCAACCTCGAAAATAATCGACCTACCGTTAACCCTCCAGTGAATATCACCTAAACTTGGTTTTTCTATTCCTTCCGACACCAGGAAAGAGAGCAGCTCATTTTTTCTAGCTTCCAATACTTGGGTTAAACATGCTTCGACGTCAACCAGAGCGATGTTGAGCCTGACCTCGGCGTCCAGCCCAATCTCTTCTTTCAATAGCCTTTCCACCAGCTCCAGGTCCGCCGTAGGCACAAGGCGTTCTGTCCTAACATGTATGTCCCAGCGCCTTTCTCCCAAGCTAACTTGAACCTTGGTCAACTGAGCTCTTTCCCAACTTACGTTAGGCTTCAGTCTCAGCTTTTCTCGCAAGAAACGCTCCCAGTCCAAGAATATTCCTCCCAACGGTGCCGATAAGTACACGGTCCCATATTGCTGCAAAACCTAAATCACATAGAGCATCTCGTTAAAGGGCGTTTGCCAAGGGATCCGGCTCTCCATTCCGTGCCTTGTACCGGTGTTACCCTCCAAAAGATGAGTCCAGGGGTTGAACTGCTAGTTGAGCCTCTCTACCTCCCGGCATCCGGGCGCGTTCTGCAGGGCATCGGCGACCTGGTCCGGGGTCACATTCGGGGGCAGCTGCAGGAGGAGTTCCACTTCCAGCCCTTCCTCTTCCACCCTTTCCAGTTGAATATTCTTGATAAGGACGTTCATATCCCCTAAAACTGAACCAATCCGCCCCACCTGTCCTGGCTTGTCATCGACAACGACCAGAAACCCTTTATATTCCCGCATGCCGGTGTACTTCTCTTCAAATTTCACAAAGTAAACAAGCACAAAAAGTATGAGACCAGTGGTTATAACCGCCGGCAGATACATACCTGCTCCTACCGCCAAGCCAATACAAGCAACCACCCATAAACCCGCGGCTGTAGTCAACCCTCTTATGTTTGCGCCCTCGCGCATGATGGTACCTGCTCCCAGAAAACCGATTCCGCTCACGACTTGGGCCGCAATTCTTCCCGGGTCCGCATTTACCGTGTGCGCGTATTGATAATACATGTCTAAAGACACAATCATGGCCAAGGCCGAACCCATACAAACCAGGGTATAGGTGCGCAAGCCGGCAGGGCGGTTAAGACTCTCTCTTTCCAGCCCTATAACGCCTCCCAGAAAACAAGCCAAGGCCAGTTTTAAGATAATTTCGTAGTCAGACATCAACGCACCCGCCTTTTTCTCAAAATGAAGGTCGTCTAGTCTTCGCGCAGTATCGACCTGACCTCAGTTGAAACGTGCTCAATGGGTACGCCCTTAACCTCGTTTTCCCAACGTTTCTTGATTTCTACCTGCCCAGCTTTTAATAACTTTGGACCTATAGTTATCCTGACAGGAACACCGATGAGGTCGGCATCCTTAAACTTTACCCCCGCCCGTTGGTCTCGGTCATCGATAATGACTTCATACCCCTGTTTAACCAGTTCATGGTACAGTTTCATTCCTATTTCCATCTGCTGCCCGTCCTTGGAGTTTACCGGGACAATGATAATTTGGTAAGGAGCGATAGCGAGAGGCCAGATTATACCGTTTTCATCATGATTCTGCTCCACGGCTGCAGCCATGGTTCGGGAAATGCCAATACCGTAACACCCCATGACCATAAGCCTTTCCTTGCCGTTCTCGTCTAAAAATGTTGCCCCCATCTTCCCCGAATACTTGGTGCCTAGCTTGAAAATATGGCCGGTTTCGATACCGCGAGTGGCCTTCAGTTTCCCCTCTCGGCAGGCCGGGCAAATATCCCCCTCTTCGGCGTTACGCAAGTCGCAAAACGCTTCCGGTTGGAAGTCCCGCCCGGGATTGACGTTAATGTAATGATAATCGTCCTCATTAGCCCCGCATACAAAGTTGTTCATACTTTGAACTTCGAGGTCGGCATAAACCTTCATGTTCATTCCCACTGGCCCCAACGACCCAAAGCCGGCCCCCATAACCTCCCGCACCAACTCCTCCGGAGCCAGCTCGATGAAGTTCGCGTTTAAGTAATTCTTAACCTTGATCTCGTTGACCTCCCGGTCTCCACGCACCAAAACCGCTACCGGAACTCCATCGGCCACATAGACCATGGTCTTAACCTGTCTCGTGTCTGGTATATTCAAAAACACGCTGATGTCCTGAATCGTTTTCTGTCCAGGCGTACTGACCTTGGTAAGAGGCAACTCATTTTCTGCGGCCGACATGTGTGGTATACATTCGGCCTTTTCGATATTGGCAGCATATTCGCAAGCATCGCAGAACACAATAACCGATTCCCCGGTCGGAGCTAAAACAATGAACTCATGGCTCACGTTGCCGCCGATGGCTCCGCTATCCGCTTCGACTACCCGGTACTGAAGTCCCAGCCGTTCAAACACCCGGCAGTAGGCATCATACATCTTTTGGTACGATACCTCCAATCCCGCTTCGTCCACATCAAAAGAATACAGATCCTTCATAATAAACTCCCGGCCCCGCAACAGTCCAAACCGCGGTCGGATCTCGTCCCGGTATTTGTTTTGAATCTGGTACAACAACAGAGGCAGGTCCCGGTAAGAATGCACTTCATGGTTGACCACATCCGTGATAACTTCTTCGTGAGTAGGCCCAAGGCAGAAATCTCTCTGGTGACGGTCTTTAAGGCGAAACATCTCGTCTCCATACACTTCCCAACGCCCGGATTGCGCCCACAATTCCCTGGGTTGGATAATGGGTAGGCCTACTTCTTGCCCTCCTGCCCGGTCCATTTCTTCCCGGACAATATTCATAATCTTCTTTATGACCCTAAACCCGAGAGGCAAGTATGTATAGATCCCCGCCGCCGTCTTTCTAACCATGCCCGCCCGAAAAAGCAAGCGATGACTTACGGTTTCGGCTTCCGCGGGATCCTCTCTCAAAGTCGGGAAAAACAACTCTGAGGCCTTCACTGGCTGTAACCCCCTTGCAGGATATTGTCTATCTCATCCATCAAAGCCTTTACCAACTTGTCCTCTTCGACTTTCCTTACTATTTTACCTTTTTTGAACAAAAAGCCAAATCCGCGTCCCCCGGCAATACCGACGTCGGCATCTCGGACTTCTCCTGGCCCGTTAACTACGCAACCCATCACCGCCACTTTGATGGGCTCCCTTATTGAGCGCAAACGACTATCCACTTCCTCGGCAATCTTGATGATATCTACCTCGGTGCGCCCGCAGGTAGGGCACGACACCAGCTCTGCCCCTTCTTTTCTTAAACCCAAGGCTCTCAAGATTTCATATGCTGCCCAAACCTCATCGACCGGATCAGCCGTCAACGATACCCTCACCGTATCTCCTATACCCTCAGAAAGCAGCAGTCCTAAACCCAGTGCTGACTTGATCAAACCTCGATCCTTGGTGCCAGCTTCCGTTATGCCTAGGTGAAGAGGGTAATCGACCATGCCTGCTATCCGGCGGTAAGCTTCCAGAGTAAGCTTAAGCGACGAAGCTTTCAACGATACCTTGATGTTCTTAAAGTCCAGGTCTTCCAATATAGCTATGTGATGCATAGCGCTCTCTACCATGGCGTCGGCACAAGGTTCGCCGTACTGGTCTAGAAGCCTCTTTTCCAAGGATCCGGCATTGACCCCGATTCGGATGGGAACGTTTCGTTCCTTGGCTGCCCGCACCACTTCCTCAACTTTACGCCTGCTTCCAATATTTCCAGGGTTTAACCTCAACCCGTCTGCACCCGCATCTAGACTCAAAAGAGCTAAACGGTAGTCAAAATGGATATCCGCGACCAGAGGGATGGCAATACGGGGACGTATCGCCCGGATAGCCCAGGCTGCTTCCTCGTCCATCACCGCCACCCGCACCACTTCGCACCCTGCTGCTTCTAGAGTCTTAATCTGGTTGACTGTGGCATCTACATCTCGGGTGTCGGTGTTGGTCATGGACTGAACCACTATGGGGTTATCGCCTCCGACTAACACTCCACCGAGGTTAACCACGCGGCTTTTCCGCCTCACCGATTTCATCCCCTCACGAGCCTAACGATATCGTTATAGGTCACCAGCAAAATCAAAACCATGAGAAACACGAAGCCGAGAAAATGTATAAAGTTCTCCCTTTCGGGTTCTACCGGTTTCCTCCTTATACCCTCGATAACCGCGAACACAATCCGGCTCCCATCCAGGGCAGGGATGGGCAACAGGTTCAGAATGCCCAGGTTTATGCTCAAAAGGGCAGTAAAATTGGCAAGGTACACCAATCCTCCTTCAGCCGCATCCCCTATCATCCTGGTAATGCCTACCGGGCCGGCTAAATCCGCGCTGGAAGCAGCCCCGGTCAAAAGTTGGCCTAACCCGGAAAGAAGCAACCACGTAATATGAAACGTTTGATAAAAACCTAGCTTAAGCCCGTCCCAGATTCCGACCCTCTCAAACTCTATCGTTTGCCGTACTCCGATGATAGAGGTCTTCTGTTCTCGATCAAATTCTGGCCGGACTGTTAATTCAATCTTCTGCCCGTTTCTCACTACAGTCATCGATATAGGCTGCCCGGGCTCCGCCTTCCTCACCTCGGTCACAAACTCGTTCCAGGTCGAGACCTCCTCCCCATTCACCGCCACTACCCGGTCCTGTGCCTTCAAACCGGCCTCATAAGCTGGCTTGCCTTTGATAACCTCTCCGATGACTGGACTCTCCACCGCATGGGGTAATCCGACAAAAGTAAAAGTATAGACAAATATCAAAGCCGCAAGCAAGAAGTTCATTCCGGGCCCGGCTGCAAGAACCTCAACTTTTTGTAAGGGGGTTTTCCGGTTAAAACCCCGCGGGTTGTCTTGGTCTTCGTCCTGTGCTCCCATACCAGCCATGCGCACAAAACCACCCAAGGGAAGTAAGCGCAAAGAGTACCTGGTCTCCCCTCTCTTGATGCCGATGAGGCTCGGACCGAAACCTATGCTGAACTCTTGCACCTCGACGCCTTGCCACTTGGCTGCCACGAAATGTCCTATTTCGTGCACCATAACAATAATCGCGATTACCAATAAAGCCGTTACAATCGTCATAACCTACCCAACTCTCCTCGTATTTACACTAACATTCCTTCGCACTGAAATACCCTCCTGACACCTAGTAGTGTCACTACTAGAGAATGAAAATTGGCATACCGTAGGGCCAAAGGACCATAACCTTTTATAATATTTGATTCTCACGCAAAAACCCCTGTCTGTCCCTAGAAGAAGTCAACATATAGTGGTGAGACAGAAAACCACTACTAAATATAGCGGATAATCGAACCAAAAATTGGTTTTTACAGTGGAATCAATATTTTTTATTTATAATCAGTGTAAATCTGCGTTCATCTGTGTCTATCAGTGGCTCATTTTCGGAGCAGCGTCCTGAAACACTCTCGAGCCCATGCGTCTGCCTCGAGGACAGATTTTAAATCAGGTTCTAGAACCACCTCATGCCGTCCCATGACCTCAGCTACCAGCTCCGCTATCTGTACAAACCGTATCTGCCCATCCAGAAACGTATAAACCGCCTCCTCATTGGCCGCGTTGAGCACCGCAGGCATAGTCCCACCAATCCGCCCGGCTTCATAGGCGAGCTCCAGGGCCGGAAACCGTTTGGTGTCTGGCGGTTCAAACTGTAGAGTTTGGCAGGAAGCCCAATCCAAGGACAAAGCCGGTGAAGGCCACCTGTCTGGATAACTCAACGCATATTGAATAGGAATCCGCATATCAGGCACTCCTAAGTGAGCCAAAAAAGAACCATCAATAAACTCCACCATTGAGTGGACAATACTCTCGCGATGGACCAAGACCTGGATATCGTCATATCCTACTGAAAAAAGATGATGAGCCTCTATTACCTCCAACCCCTTGTTCATCAAAGTTGCCGAATCGACCGTTATTTTCTTTCCCATTGACCAATTAGGGTGATGTAAAGCCATTTCCGGCGTAACCTTTCCCAGCTCTTCTGGCGTGAAGTCTCGAAAAGGACCCCCGGATGCGGTTAACCAAAGTTTGCGCAAGAACCTTCCTTCATTTCGGAGACATTGAAAAATCGCAGAATGCTCGCTGTCCACTGGAATAATGGCGGCGTTGTACTGGCGGGCCAACTTCGTCACAACTTCCCCACCAGCCACCAGCGTTTCTTTATTGGCCAGGGCTACCTTCTTCCCAGCCCTGATGGCCGCCAAGGTAGGCAAAATGCCAACTGCTCCGGTTACTGATACTATCACAGTCTGGGCTTCCTCAAGCCCGGCCAAATAACACAGTCCTTCTTCTCCCGCCCATAGCTCCAACCCAGATACCGCCGTTTTAATGTTTGGATATAAAGCTTTATCTCCTACCGCTACCTTCTTTACCCCAAAACGCAGGGCTTGTTCAGCCAGTCTCTGCCAATTACTGCCCGCTGCTAACCCCACAACCTGGAACTTGTCGCTGTGGTACGCGATAACCTCCAATGCCTGTTCCCCTATGGATCCTGTCGAACCTATAATCACGACCTTCTGCCTCATAAACCGTTCACACTTTCCGGATGTAGTTCGCCAGTTGCTGGAACACTCCCGCCCTTTGGCACGCAAGATAAAGGATAACCGTAACCGGGCCCAGAACTAAACCCGCCGGGCCCAACAATTTCAGACCAATGTAAAGAGAAACCAAAGTAGCTAAAGGGTGAAGCCCTATGCTGTCTCCTACCAGCTTCGGTTCCAACACCTGCCTGACCGCTACCAGAATCCCGTAGAGTACTAACAGCCCCGTGGCAAAACCGCTGGCTCCTGTAATATACGAGAAGATTATCCAAGGAACAAACAAAGCACCTGGCCCTAGAACTGGAAGAATATCGAGTAAACCCGTAACCAGGCCCAGAGTTAAAGCGTACTCTACTCCCAGCAGCTTTAGCCCGACTATTGTTTCGATTCCGGTGACGGTCACTAGCAGGCTGTACGCCTTAAGAAAACCGGTGAAAGCGTTGAATAAGTCCTTGATTACAGTGCGAACAGTGATTTTCCAAGAATCTGGAAGTAGTTCGAAAAACCCAGATCTAAGTTTGTTCCAGTCTCTTAGGATGAAGAAGGTTGCCACCGTGCTGATTAGAAAAAAAACAAACAGCCCTGGCAACCCAACCAAAAAGTCTATCAACACATCGACCGAGCCACTCAATATCTTCTCCAAACCGCTCAAGTACTGCAACAAGCTGTTACGAATAGACTCCTGCACATTATCGGGCAAATTTAAGCGCAAATAGAAAAGTTCAGCCTGTCCCAAGGCCCTGGCAATGGTGTTGGTTATGCTCACGGAATGTTCCGTTATCACCTTGTACAAACCTATAAGTTCACCGATAAGCCTACTGACGAGATAAGTCAGCAGGAACCCGGCTGTGCCCCATACCAAGAGTAAACTAAGGAAAACCGCCCAACCCCGGCGAAGGCGTAATCGATAGTTCAGAAACCTTGCCAAGGGCTCTATCAGTAACGCCAAAAGTAAAGCCACCAAAAAAGGCAAAACGTATCCGGGGATGGCAACGAGGATTGCGCCCGCCAAAGGAAGTACATAACGAAACAAAAGGTATACTGACAGTAATGCAAGAAACACCACTGCTGTCTTTACCAAGGTCCTGACACTTCTTGCAAGCTGGGGATCCAATACTAGACCTCCTATCCACCTTTAAAGAAATAATAAACGACCGGTAAAACCCACATAAAACTGTCAAAACGATCCAGGACCCCTCCGTGGCCAGGTATAATCTGCCCCGAGTCCTTGACGCCAAAATGCCTCTTCATGGCAGAAAGCACCAGGTCACCGACCTGGGCACAAATACTTCCGGCGGCCCCCAGGAGCAGACTGAAGCCTGGAGAGAAGGATAAGCATCCTATTCCTGCAGCTACTAGCATCGACAAACAAAAACCTCCCAAGGCTCCTTCCCAAGTCTTATTAGGACTTATCATCGGTGCTAACTTGTGCTTCCCCAAGAGCCTGCCTGCCAAATAAGCCCCGGTATCGCTGGCCCAAGTAATCCCAAATACCATTAATAAGGCGAAAAACGGGTGACTGAGCTCCCGTTCAATGAGAACCCCATAGCTCAAAAATATCCCTAAATACAAAGCCCCCATCCAAGCCAAGGATAAGTCTACTAGTGAACACCGGGGAAAACCCAAAAGCAGGAGCACCCCGCTTAAAGCGATGAGCCCTAACAGCCCTGGTTCGAAATAACCGGGCAAGAACCACCCTGAACCCCCAAACCCGGCTAACAGAAACAAAAGAACCAAATAGGCCAATCCGGGACTAGGCCTGTACCCTTTTGGTCGCGCCATCGTCAATAACTCGTGCATGCCGACTCCCGCTACCAGGACGATGAACGCGGTCCAGTACACTCCGCCTACATACGCCAAACTCAAGACCGCCGGTATTCCAACAGCCGCTGTAGCCAAACGCTTCTTTAAATTAGAATCACGCGTCGACCGTTTCCTTGATGGTTCCAAACCTGCGGTCTCTCCTTTGATAATCTATTATGGCTTTGACCAGATCATCCTTAGTAAAATCTGGCCACAAGGTATCGGTGAACCACAATTCAGCATAGGCTGCCTGCCACAACAAAAAGTTGCTGAGCCTCATCTCTCCTCCGGTACGTATCAAAAGATCCGGGTCCGGCAGGTGAGAAGTACATAGATATGAAGACATCATCTCCTCCGAGATATCAGCCACATCAATCTCACCGTCCCTAACCCTCTCTGCCAAACGCCTCGCCGCCATTACCAACTCTGCTCTTGCCCCGTAATTTAAACCTATATTGAGGATGAGCCCGTCGTTACCCGCTGTCAACTCCACTGCTCGCTGAAGCTCGCGCTGAATAGCCGGGTCTAGCTGGTCAGTTATCCCTATAATCGTAATACACACGTTTTTCTCATGCAGGTTTTCGAGTTCGCGGTTCAAGTACTCCAACAAAAGATTCATCAATGCACTAACCTCTTCGGCTGGCCTTTTCCAATTCTCTGTCGAAAAAGCGTAAACTGTCAGGATGTGAACACCTAGCTCAGAGCAGGCCTCCACTGTCCTCTTGAGCGACTCCATCCCTGCCCGGTGTCCAAAAGAGCGGGGGCGCAGCCTTTTTCTAGCCCACCTTCCGTTGCCATCCATTATGATGGCGATATGTTGGGGAATTCGGGTGAAATCGAGTTCGTACAAATTGCCATCCAACACGCTCGTACTCCTCTTAAGGAAAAATAATTAACAAAACCCCCGCAGAAGGGGGCTTGCCACATCAGACTTCCATAATGTCTTTTTCTTTGGTTTGTAAGACCTTGTCGATATCCTTTATAGTATTATCGGTCAATTTCTGTATCTCATCAAGCCTCTTTTTAGCTTCATCCTCTGATATTAACTTCTCTTTTTCGGCTAGCTTGATCTCGTCATTCGCCTCTCGGCGAAGATTTCTAACCGCCACCTTGGCTTCTTCTGCCCTTTTTCTAACCACCTTTACCATCTCTTTTCGCCTTTCCTCCGTCAGAGGCGGAATAGCTATCCGGATAACGTTACCGTCGTTTGTCGGATTTACTCCCAGGTCGGACTTCAGTATGGCCTTCTCTATTTCGGGAATAGCCGTTTTGTCCCAAGGCTGAATCACCAACATCCTGGGCTCAGGAACCCCGATGTTCCCGAGTTGGTTGATGGGTGTAGGTTGCCCATAATATTCTACGGTTATCTTGTCAAGCATTGCCGGGTTGGCTCGACCCGCCCGCAAAGAAGCGAGATCCTTGACCAGGTGCTCGACTGTTTTCTTCATCCTCGATTCTACGTCCTTGACTATTTCCTTAACTTCCTTTGCCATTTACCTGCTCCCCTCCTATGAAGGTTCCGATATCGTGACCAGTTATGGCTTTCAAAATGTTTCCGTTTCTGGTGAGGTCAAAAACTATGATAGGTATATCGTTGTCCATGCACAGAGAAGCTGCGGTCGCGTCCATCACCCCTAACCCCTGGTTAAGAATGTCTATGTAGGTCAGATGGTGGTACTTTTTAGCCTCTGGATTACTTTTAGGGTCCGAGTCATATACCCCGTCCACTCTTTTGGCCATCAGAATGACTTCAGCCTCTATCTCAGCTGCTCGTAGAGCAGCCGCCGTATCCGTTGAGAAATAAGGGTTACCGGTTCCGGCTGCAAATATCACTACCCTTCCTTTTTCCAAATGACGGATAGCCCTTCTTCTGATGTACGGTTCAGCCACTGCCTTCATCTCGATCGCTGACTGAACCCTGACCTGTAGCCCTTCTGCCTCTAGCGCATCTTGAAGCGCGAGAGCGTTGATAACCGTGGCCAACATCCCCATGTAGTCGGCAGTAGCCCGGTCCATACCTTTTGCGCTCCCCGAAACGCCGCGCCAGATATTGCCACCACCGACCACGATAGTTACTTGCACTCCGATATCGACTACCTCTTTCACCTGAGCCGCTATATCAGTCAAGATGCTGTGCTCAATGCCAAAACCGGCTTCCCCTGCCAGAGCTTCACCACTCAGTTTGAGCACCACCCGTTTGTATTTGGGTCTTTCCAAGCCTACTACCTCCCCGGAGCTGCTGTCTAGTCGCTCAACCGGCCTGTGGCCTCAGTCAAACTACTCTACTGACTTCTTTTCGATGCCTTCTCCGACCTCAAAACGTGCAAACCTCCGCACCGTGATGTTCTCTCCCAATCTGACGATATACTCGTTGACTACTTCCTGAATAGTTTTGTCCTGGTCTTTAATGAAAACCTGCTCTAACAGACAGTTTTCTTTGAAATACTTTTCCATCCGTCCTTCTACCATCTTTTCGATGACCTTTTCCGGTTTGCCCTCGTTCAAGGCCTGTTGCCTCAGTATCCGCTTTTCCCGTTCAATTATTTCTGGGCTTACCTCATCCCTGGTTACAAATTCTGGCCTAGCAGCGGCAATCTGCATGGCTATGTCGCGGCACAACTGTTTGAATTCATTCGTTTTAGCTACAAAATCGGTTTCGCAGTTCACTTCAACCAGCACACCGATGCGCCCGCCGAGGTGTATGTAAGCTTCCACCAATCCCTCGCTAGCTACCCGTCCTGCTTTCTTAGCCGCTTTAGCCAAACCTTTACTTCTCAACACCTCTATGGCTTTTTCTAAATCTCCTCCTGCCTCTACCAAAGCGTTTTTACAGTCCATCATGCCACACCCGGTTCTTTCACGAAGTTCCTTTACCATAGCCGCTGTTATCACTCTACTTTACCTCCTTACTTTTCCCGCAAGCTAACTTTATCTCAAAAAAAGGGGTGATATCAAGGCATAAACCTTATCCACCCCATAAACCGCAACCCCATTTTACCCTACCCGACTGTTCTTCAATCTCGAAGCCGGGTTAAGCACTGGCCTGTTCTCCCTGTTTCCCTTCGAGCACCGCATCGGCGATCTTTGACGTTATTAACTTCACCGCTCTAATGGCGTCATCGTTGCCAGGTATAATGTAATCGATCTCGTCCGGGTCACAGTTGGTGTCAACAATACCTATTACCGGTATTTTGAGCTTCCTGGCCTCGGCAACCGCGATCTTCTCTTTGCGAGGATCAACTACATAAACAGCCCCGGGCAGTTCATCCATGTCCTTGATGCCTCTCAAGAAACGCTCCAGCTTTTCCCGCTCCGCCCTCAAACGAGCAACTTCCTTCTTCGGAAGTAGCTCGAAAGCACCTTCTTCTTCCATTTTTTCCAGTTCCTTAAGGCGATATACACGTTTGCGTATGGTCTTGAAGTTGGTGAGCATCCCCCCAAGCCATCGCTGGTTCACGTAAAACATCCCGCAACGGGTAGCTTCGTCTTTGATGGTTTCCTGGGCCTGCTTTTTGGTACCGACAAACAGTATGGTCTTCCCTTCTGAAACCATGCTTCTAACGAAATCAAAAGCTTCTTCAAATTTCTTGACTGTTTGCTGCAAATCGATGATGTAAATCCCGTTGCGCTCCATATAAATATACGGACCCATTTTGGGGTTCCAGCGTCGGGTCTGATGACCGAAGTGAACGCCGGCTTCCAACAACTGTTTCATTGTTACAATCGACACGCTCCCACCTCCTTCCTCAAGTTGTACCGCCGCTCCGTCATTCCCCGGGGAAACTCATAGAGCACCACCCTCGGAGTCAGAAAGCGTGAGAAATATGGGATTTAACCCCCGAATAACTAAACGTTAGTATACCATAAAACAGATAAAGCTTGCAACTCCT
>NZ_JABUEX010000031.1:0-32932 GCF_013314835.1 Syntrophothermus sp. | reverse complement strand
TTGGCGAATATTTAACATGAGACCTCACACTCCTTTAGTTTGACTTTGGGTGTTTTTTTGGGCGAGGTCTCATTTCTTTTTCAGGGGGCTGATCCCCTTCTGGTGCCTACTGAAATTTTACTCGGCCATGAGGGACACAGGTCCCTCATATCGCAAACAGCGACAGTTGTTCGCCTGCCAAACCTGCCTGCTTCTGCGCCCGGCGGCGTATTGTGACTTTGGTGCGGACTGCCGGTACCGGTTCCGCTTCGCCCAGCTTAAACAGCACCAGTTGCCCAAGTTCGGCTGCCTGCGGTTTCCTGCCGTACATCCGTTCCCATTTCGCAGCCGCTGACTCCAGTTTCCGGGCATCTTCTTCGTACAGCCTTTTGGCCAGCGCGACCCGGACGTCCTGAACTGCTTTGCCCATCGACCGCAGCCCTTCTTCGCTCCATTTGCCTTCGATCGACATGGCGGCTTCTAATTTTTCGCCCATAAGCGATAGAGCGTCTGCTTGCATACTGTTATTGTATGCCATGAAGATTACTTTGACATCCTGTTTCTGGAACGGGCGCAGCGACCGGCGGGACGCCTGCCGCAACTGGTACAGGTTGTAGCCGCACTGGTAGAAGATCAGGGTCGGAAAATCGTACAGGTCCAAACCGGTCGATACCAATGCCGGATTACCGATTATTACCTGCGCCCCTTCTTCTACCGCCTTGTTGATCCATTCCATCCTCTTTTCCGGCGATGTGGTTGCTTTTAGCGATACCGCTTTTATGCCCGCTTGAAGCAGTATTTTCTCAATACGCGGCGCCATGTCCCGCGTACCGGTGTACTGCATGTATACAAAACATTTTCTGTTCCGAGCGATTTCTTTCCGGATTATGTCCAGCAGGACTTCTTCTTTTGGGTACAGTACGTCGTCCGACAGGATATCGGGTACGGCAACCAGTTCTTTTGTGTGTGGATGGATTACAGGCTGGGCGTCAAAAGGCGCATCCGGATACGCCAGCCCATTGACCAGATACGACCCCAAAAGGCTCTTGTCACCCCTGGCAAGGTGAGCTTTTACCTGAAGGTGCAGATTGCCAATAAACTGCTGGTACGCTTCGCCAAGCAGGTTGCCCATATTCACCTGCACTACCTGCTCGGTGTATTCCGGCAGCTCTAGATCCTCTATCTCTGACAGCGACAGGAACACGCAGTTCCGCATGAGAAAGTTCGGGTACAGCGATGGCGATATGCCCGGCAGTTCTTTCTGGGTTGTATGCCCTTTGGTTTGCCCGCGCGATGCCCGGTTGTATTCGATTTCATCTTTGTATTTTGTTGTGGTCTCTGTTATGCCGTAGTGTTCTACCCACCGCCGCAGGTCTTTGTATTCGTAGCCTGACTTTTTCATCAACTGCGGGGCAAGCCGCCACAGCAGGTAAAACACGTTCGAGCTTTTCCCGCCAAACAGCGTACCGGTTAACGCTACTTTCTTCTTCACCGCGCTGGCCAGCATCCCCAGGGCGTTCCCCTGCGCGGTGTGGTCGCCTTTTAGTTCGTGCACTTCGTCTATCAACAGCAGGTCAAACCAATTTTTCATCTTTCGTTTGATGTATTCCGCCGGCGGGTACCGCCTCACCTGCATCCCGCCTGTCTTGACCAGCACCGGTTCTTCTTCTGTCGGGAACAGTCCGTCCGCTTCGCTTGTTTTGTATGTTGTTACGTTCGGCGCCCATAAAAATCCGCGGTTGGTTACGCTGCGCGGCGGTTTCTTCTCTTCTGCTTCCGCTTCGATGAGTTTTGCGTCTTCCTGGCAGTGCGGGCAGTAGCTGTTCTTGTTTGTCCGTTTAGCGAACGCTTCTTTGCCCCACGGGTCTATCTCCCCGTCGTCTGCCTTGTTGCCTAAAAGCCGGCCGCAATCGGGACATACCCAACCTTTAAGCCGTTTGCTCCATTTTGCCGCCGGTTTTAAGTAGTACCCCAGCTTGGCTGTCTCTCGGGAAATAATGTAAAATTCATAGCCAGCCGGCTGTTTCGGCGACTCGCGGTGGATCTTGCACAGTTCCGCGTAGTTCCTGATCACTACCGCCTTTGCACCCGGTACGGTTATCTCTATCTCAGTCTTCCATTTGCCTACCAGGTGCGGCGGGCACATGACCAGCACGCGTATCTGCTTCTTTTCAGTGGCCAGCAGGTACGCCAAAGCTGACCCCATCAGGGTTTTGCCTGCCCCTTGTTCAGCTACCAGGAACGCATGGTCCTGTTTCTTCAGCAGTTTGTTCAAAGCTGTTACCACATGCCCCTGCATCCGAAACGGTTTCCTGAGCAGGTCTTTCAAGCCTTCGTGCCAGCCGTCTTTTGCCGGGTCGTGCAGCGGTACGGTCGCTTCCAGCACCTGCCGGTCCAGTTCCTCTTTGTAGGTGAACAGGTAGTCCTCCAGGTTTTTTACCCGCGAAAGTTTCGATTTCTCCGGCTTGAAGTTCCTGGCGTTGTACCCGTTTATGGCAATTTCTCCGCTTTTTAAGCCTTCCTGCACTATCTCCCGCAGCCCTTCTTCCGTCATGTTGAGCAGGGCTGCTGCCAGATTGTGCCTTTTCTCTTTGGTGAAATCTTCAACTTCCAGCTCTTCGATGTACTCTTTTGCTTCGGCTTTTTCCCAGAGGTACGGCAGCCAGCCTTTCAGTACCGGACAGCTGTAGTTTTTATCCAGTGCCTGCCAGAACGATTCCAAAAGGTTGCCGTCCCAGCTGAAAAGCACGGTCTCGCTGTCTCTGCTATCAAACGCTTGCTCGGCTACCAGAATCGCGTGCCCCATCCCGCTCGGGGTTTTTGCCATGAACGATTTGAAACGGTGCTGGCAGTGCAGGCCTACTTTGAACCGCTCTTTTATGTAGTACGGCGCATCGTCGTAGGCAGGATCTCTTAAATACACGAAACGGTTGGTCTGCATTGCCGCGACCAGCCCCTGTACCACCGACACCGGCCCGTAAATTGATATAAAGTACGGGACGTTGCCTTTCCTGGCTACCAAATCGCAAAAGCCGTAAAATGATTCTTTCCCTCCGTAGTATGTTAAATGCCATGCCATTTTTTATGGACGCTTGGCAAAAAGGTTGAGAGGCTTGGGACGCCTCTCAACCTTCGCCTTGAGGCGCCCTCTGCCTCCCTTCTCCGGTCTTCGGTTTTTTACATTAAGTCAAGTATGTTGCCCGCCGGCTCTACTGCCACCAGCTGGGGAACGCGGCTCTCCCGGCTGATTTCCACTATCTGCCCGTCCGGCGTTTCTTCGGTCTCAGTTTCCACTTCTACCCGTTCTGTGCCTTTCAACAAATGGATGTCAGCCCCTTTGCCTACTGCCCCGTTCATGCAGCCGGCTACCAGGAATATCGCTTTGTGCGCCGGGTTTAACGGCATCGGCGGCTGCTCGCGGTTTATCTCCACTACCCCGGACCGCATGACCTCTTTTACTCGGTCGTACAGCGGCGAATACGCCGTTTCTCGATCCACGTCTTTCGGGCGAATTACACGCGGCCGAAATATGCGAAGCTCGCTTTTCGCCGGCGGCACTGCATACAGCGGCGCCGAAGGCGGCAGAAGCGGTTCAAGCTGTTTTTTCGGTATCTGCAAGAGCGCCTGCTCTGTTTTCGGGTTGCGGGCAGGCGTTTCTTTGCGGATCCCGATCAGCACCGTCTGCTTAAACGCTTTGTACTCTTCGTCCAGAAAGCGGCAGACCCGAATCTGTTCGTAGTGCGTCGCCAGCACCCGGCAGATCGAGGGGCTGTAGCGTTCCTGCTGGATGATGTAGATCAAGATCCCGCCCGGCATAAGGTATTTGTGCATGTCTTTGATCCAGAGCAGTTCTTTTCTCTTGGCTTTTGCAAAGATGTCTTCTTTTAAGTCGTAATCATAAGGCGGGTTACAGAGACAGATGGAAAACGCTTCGTGCTGGACTACGCTCGTCTCCCAGGCGTCGTGCAGCACCTGCGTTAAGCGCGACCGGGCTTCCTCAGCCCGGCTTGCGTCCAGCTCTACTCCGTATGTCTGCCCGTTTGTCCCCGCTATGAGCTGTTCCAACGCCAGCCCTTCCCCGCAGCACGGGTCGAGAGCGTAAAACGTTGTGTCTGGGAACGCCAGGTAGCACCGCAGTGTGTCAACAACCTTCGGCGGTGTTGGGTAGTAGCCCATTTTTATTTGTCCTTCTAACCGCATTTTTTTCTCCCCTTTCTTTCTTTCTTAATTTTTTTGAGCGCAGGTTTTGCAGACAAACTGCGGATCATGCCGCAGACCTAGATAGGTCAGGTCGTTCCCGCAGTCCCGGCATTTTTGGTTCAACATGTGCAAACTGATTTTTTCTTTTGCCACTATCGCGTCGTCCGGCCCTTTGGCGTTCGCCCAGGTCGCCCGCAGCACCCGGTAGCCTTCGCTTATTAGAGATGCTACCAGCTCCTGTTCGTACCGCTCAACAAACCGGTTCGGACGGCCGTCAGCGCTGGTGTTGGCGTCTACGTCCAACGCCACGATCACCGTTTTGGGCTTTATTTCCCGTAAGGCTGGGATGAGTCCCCGCCAGTTGCCGACCCCCGGTATCCCCAGCGTCAGGGCGTTCAGCCGGTTGGCTACTATGTACGGCTTGTAGCCCCCTTCGGTGATGTAGACCGTTTGCGCCAGCCGTTTGAGCGGCCAGACTACGTTGATCGGCGTACCAGGCCCCCAGCCGCCTTTGGCTGAACTGGACAGCCAGTGGTACTTTTCGTCCTCCATCCGCTCGTCCAGCTCAATCTGCAAGCCGACTACCTGACCCTTTACGTTCATGTACGGAATGAGGATCCCCGGCTTCCCGCACAACAGCCAGTCGCCGTCTTTGTTTTTTGCAAACCCGGGTATCCCGGTCAGGTCTCCCACTTCCGCTTTGAGTGAGTTAACAATCCTGTCCCGCTTCTTGGCTGACAGGGTGCGAAACCCGCACCTTAGTATGTCGCGCGGGGCAAACCCTCTTTTCTGTAGCCTCTCCCAGTGGCTGTCCGAAAGACGCAGTTTCTTCAACAGCCGCCGGTACACCAGGTCAAGCCGTTCGGCTGAGGCTGTCGGAATTGTCGATTGGCTGGTAATTAATGGGGCAGAATACTTCACCTGCCCGTTTAGGAAATGAATAAACCCCTGGGCGCCGGTGGTGAAGTCTACCGGCCGGTCGCTGGGAATCCGCATGCAGATCGCTATCTTTGAGTTGAACGAACACCAGCTTGTGTGGCCGCAGATCGGGCACGGACGGGCTTTGTTTGTTCTTAGAAATTTCTCGACCGGGTTGTCTAAACTACTCTGATTGATCATTCTCACTCACCTCTTTTTTAAGGGAAAGAAGGGCCTCAATCTTGAGAATAACGTAGCCAAAACACGGTTCTTCCCGGCTTTCTTCGCTGTTTTCAAGATTTATGAATATCGCTGGCATACCGACCCCCCTTTCCTTTAGCGTTGATTCGTGGAAACAAAGAAAGCTGGCAGGAGTTGGGAGATATTGTCGCCAGCTTTCTCGTTCCCGTGCAGAGTTATTTTGTTTAGGCTCGCTGTAGAGCCTGTTTGCTGATTTTTTTCCCCTCCTTTCCGGCACGTTTTTTGTCCGGGCGCAAAGAGCCCGGAAAATATAAAAACCCATTGAAAAACGGCATATGACGCCCTCTTTCAATGGGTTGTTGACAAATTTTTATTGTTTTGTGCGTAAGCCTTCAGCCTGTGAAGGCTTAAATGTTTTAAAAAAAGGGGGTTGGCGTTCCAGGCCAGCCTGTGACCCGGAAAGAGAATGGTTTTAGCGGGATTTGAGTTTATTATACCATTATCCAAGGCTCTGCTCAATACCCTGCGGCATGTTCTTGGTGAATGCCGCGAAGTTTTTATGCCTTACAGGTTCCTTCTAAACTTACTGCGGGTGATGTGGTTATTAGTACCTTCCCAGTTTTCATACCTCATAGGTTCCTTTTTTCGGTGTAGGCTGCCACTTCCCAAACTTGGCTGAGCGGAAAGGGCTGCTGGACGGGGAGGAGAGTTCTTATACCTCATAGGTTCCTTCCAAACTTTCTTTGGCCCCTGTTTTGGCGGCTGTTTTTTACAGTTCTTATACCTTATAGGTTCCTTCCAAATAAACATCCGCTGGCACAATAAAATCACTACCCAGTTGTTCTCATACCTTTTAGGTTCTTTCCAAACAATCTTCAAGCGGTGCGGGAAAACGCCCAGTCAAAGCGAGTTCTCATACCTTGCAGGTTCTTTCCAAACACTGTTCCCTGGACATACTTGGTCTCCACCGGGTGGTTCTCATACCTTATAGGTTCCTTCTAAAAACATAGTGGGTTTTCCGTGGTAACACAATGCCCCATGTTCTCATACCTCATAGGTTCCTTCTAAACTTTTCCCCCTAGGCCCCCATCCACCGCCAGTTGCAGGTTCTTATACCTCATAGGTTCTTTTTAATCCCGTTGCAAATACCTTATGTTTGCTGGTGTTTTGCTGTGTCGTCGATCCCCGGTAGCGCAAAATCTCCTGGAGATCGACGATTATTCCCACGTTAGCACCCTACGCGTATCCCCAGCCCTTTGCTCTTCCGCTTTCTCAAGCTCCCTTAATACCCTGAACCCAAACTTGCTAAGCGGCGGTGGCGTTTTGGTTTTCACCCCTTCTTCCCACCACTCGCGTTTGCCTATCAATATCAGTTTGTCTTTCGCCCGTGTTATCCCAGTGTACAGCAGCTGCCGGTCTATGCCTTCCTGCCCGATGAATACTACCACCGGCCAGCCTCCACCCTGGCTCTTGTGGACGGTTATGCAGTACGCCTGCTCCAGCCAGTACGGTATTTCGTACAGCGTATACGGCACTTCTTTCTGCTCTCCCCTGATTTCGTACCGCACCCAGACCGTTTCCTTGCCCTGGCGGGTTATTACCCCGCGGTAGCCGTTGTATATGTCGATGTTCCGCTCAGGATGCCGGATCGACTGGCGTTCCTTCAAGTCGGCGTAGTCGTTCTCTATGCAGATCACCGGATCGCCCACATAAAGGTTTGTCCCCAGTATCCGTTCCCCGCCCGGGTTCCAGACTTTCCGCAGCGCCGGTACAACCAGTTCCGCGCTCGTCTTCTCAATGTACCGTGTCGGCGATACAAACAGCACCTCTTCTATCCTGTACCCTGCCGATTTCAGCTGCCCTGCCACTTCTTCGATTGGCCCTTCTTCCAGCAGGACCGTTGACTCGCTGTTTTCTACCTCGAATTTGCCTTCGTTCCGTACCGCCCGCGCCAGTTTGAGTATCTGGTCGCCGCTTCGGTAGCTGCCTGCCAGTTCGCATACCGGAATGTGGCCCCCCAGCACGTTTATCAGCATTTTAGGATAGCAAATAATATAAATTTGTTAATAATTTTACTAATACGCTTACTGATCGTTGGACAAAAAAATGGGCAGGTAACGGTTTGAGCCGTTGCCTGCCCACGCTGTTTTTTTATCTTTTTTTGTGTTCCTCCAGGCTTCTTTTTTTGATCAACCATCGCCGGTTTTCTCGACGTGCCTGCAGTTTGCCTTCGTAACACATCTGGAGTACACGGCTGGGTGATACGCCCAGAATTCCAGCAGCGGTCGCTGTGTCTTCCAAGTAGCAGCATAAAAAACAGTGCCCCGGCAAAGCCTGCGCTGCCGCCGATCGCTGCCCCTAACAGGCCTGTACTGAATGTTGCCGGACCAAACCAGCTCCAGCCCCAGTATATACCCAACAGCCAGATAACTAATATAGGAGCTCCGCCCATTAATGCTATGGCTACTGCCACGGCTGCTGCTATCCCATCCCGATACAATGGTTTTTTAATCTGCTCGAAGTACCGTTCGTTGTTTGCTTTTAAACATTCAGGACAGGCCACTATTGTGAAGGCTGCTGCGCAAGATGAACACAGCCCTTTTCCGCAAAACTGGCATATGGCTACCGCCGGTTCGCTCTGATGCCGGTGGCAGACAATTCCCTGACGTCCTGCATGTTGCACAGGTTCTGATGTGATATGTTGTCTCTGCAACCATTGATCATATCTGGCTCGCTTGGCTTTATCTTTTAACACGTCATATGCAGCGTTGATCTCTTTCATCCGCTCTTCGGCTAGGTGGGTCAGCGGGTTGCCCCGATATTTGTCCGGGTGGTATTGTTTCGCCAATTCCTGGTAGGCTGCTTTTATCTCTTCTTCGCCGGCCTGAGGCGATATGCCAAGCATTTCGTAATATGTCGCCATCTTCTTTTTTTATCCCCTTTTAAGTTCTCCGTCCCGGTACGCCCAGAACAGTTCGTCTATCTTCGCTTCTGCCATCAGCCGGTCCCAGGTGTACCGCACCGGCACGACTACCCCCGCCCGCTCCAACTCGCTTGCTAAATATACCGCATGCTCTCTGCTCGACGCCAGCACGATTACCCGGCTGTCTGACGGCGGCAGGTTTCTAAACGCCTGCACTACCGTCATGATGTTGTCCGCCGGCCGCGGAATACATAACGTGAAACTTAACTCTACATCAACAAACGCATAATTAAACCGCGCCGCTATGTAGCCCGGCATTACGCTGTATTCCGGCACTGTTTTGTTTTGACGGAGCATTAAATAAAACCGGTTTGCCGCTGCGTACCGCACCGCCTGCAGCGGGTCCTTTATTTCTTCGTATTCCAGATCGGGAATGAATTTCTTGGCAGTCGGCCCTACTCCGTATACCGTTAAGGCTATGTTGCCCTGGTTATATAACTCATACCGTGTCATAAAGCCTGTCTGTGTTAGGTACTTCAGCCGGTCCTTGTACGCTGTGCTGCCGTGCGGCCAGAACAGGTTCCCAATCACATATGCAGTCATTGCTTTGTGTTTCTCCAGCATCCGCACAATCTGCACGTCCCGCGTCGTGTAGCTGTATATGTTGCTTTTCTTTGTCGCCGGCTGTGCCTTTATCTCATCCGCGTGGTAAAATGGGCTGTCTTTCGTTAGTGTCGCTGTCTGCATCATCCGGTTAGGACAGCCAGCTTATTTTTGCTGGCTGTCCTTTCCCTCCTTTCTCATTATGATACCGGCCGGAGTATCTGGCCGGTCATCCGCTTCTTCTCCGGATTGATCCCTCTAATCCTAACTATTACCTTGTCCCCAACTTTCGGCAAAGCCAGCGCCGGCCACTCGCACAAAACCGATACCCCGCTGTCCAGGTTGACAAATATGCCGCCGCCTGTGTTCGGGTCGTTCAAATACCCAGTCACTACTCCTTTGTATTCCCCGTTCACCCGGTACAGGTCGCTGATGTTCTCCCACGGGTTCTTCATCATTGCTCTCAGCGATGCTGCCACTTTTTTGTTTTCTTTGTCTACCCGGATGATTTTTAACATCAGCTCCTGACCGGGCTTAAACGCTTTGCTCGGCTCTATATAGCCCCACGACAGCTCTTTACGCGGTATCCGCGCCAGCACGCCGCCGATGTCTGCCATTACGCCGCGTTCAGTTACCACTTTCACTTTCGCCGGCCGTACCTGCCCTTCTTCCAGGTTCTCCCATGTTGCCTGCGCTTTCTTCTCCAACGCTTTTGCCCGGTTTATGATCATCAGCCCGTTATCCAAATCCATCTTCTCAATTACAAACTCTATCTGCTTGTCAATAAAGTTCCGCAGGTTCACTTTTGTCGCTGCATAGCTTTGCGGCAGGTACGCTTTGATGCTTCCCACCATTACTATAAGGCAGGTTTCGGTTTTGTCTCCCCCGATGTTTACCTGCTCGACTGCGCTTCCTACACCCTGCAGTACCCATTCTTTCGATTTCGCCTGCTGTAGCTGCGGCTTCAGTTCCTCGTCCTGCTGGGCTTTCCCGCTCCAACCTTCCGGCGCTTGTAGGTTTGCCAATTGTAACAGTTCGCTCATCTTTCGTTCCTCCTTGTTTCTTATAGTTTTATCCCTGCAAAAAACGAGTCGGTCGCCAAATAGTTAGGTTCCTTTTCGTCAGGTGCGTTTCCTTTTTCGGCTGTTTCCCCAGTTTGGGCTTCTTCTGGCGGTTTTTCTTCTGATGTTTCTTCCTGCAGTTCTTTTGGTGTCCTGCTGTCAGGCTGTCCTGCCGCTACTGGTTCAGCCGGTGACGGCTCTCTTTCTTCCTGTACTGGCGGTTCAGGTTGGGGTTCTTCCTCCAGCACTGCCAGGTCCTCTTGCGGTTCTTCACCCTGTTCTTCTTGTTCCGGCTGTTCCGCTTTCAGTCTCGGCACTGTCAAAGGCCGGTGGTCGGGTTCTTTTTCTTCTTCCGCTTTTGCTACTGCTTCCCCTTTTGCTTCTTCTTGGGGTTCGGGTTGCTCTTTCTTTTTCAGCAGCCTCTTGAATATGTCTGCTATTTTGTTCTCTTTCTTCTCTGCCCCAGGGTCTATCCCTAGTTCGTCCAGCCGGTACACTTCCGCTTCCTGTGGAAACATCGCTACCCCGCCCCGGCAGATCCGCACCAGCACCCGGTTTTTCCCGCCTTTCTTAGATATGTCCATGATGTAGGTCGGCGGAAATCGGTGGACTTCTTTTCTATTTACCCGAACCTTTTTGTTTATCCATGGGATCACTTCATACGGGCTGTCGTCGTATGTTACCTCTGCTGTCTGTTTCTCCACTTTCCCAAACATATCCGCAAACAGTTTGGCATCGTCGTAGATTAAATCCCCAAACACTACATGGTTCCGCGCGCAGTTTAAGACGATGTTCCGAAACGTCGCTTTTTCCGTCAGGATCATCTGGTCTGTGCCCTGCGCCGCCATCACTACCGCGTTCCGGAATTCGCGCCCTACTGCTAAACTGCGCTCAAAGTCCGGGTTGACGTACCGCGGAAACTCGTCGATATACAGCACATGCGTCTGGCGCGTGAATTCGTTGCCAGGCCGGGAAAATACCGCGTTCTGCAGGTGCATGATCACGAACTGGCCAAAGGTGTCGCCCAGCTTCTTAAGTGCGCCCATGCTGGTGTTAACAATCAGCACGCTACCCGGCGTCTCCAAGTGGTCCGGCATGAGGACGCTGGAGTTGCCTTGAAACACGTTCCGCAATAGCTGGTTCCCCATTAAGTCCTCCAGCTGCAACCGCAAGCCCATTGCAAATTGATGAAATTTGTTTTTCAACTCCCCAAACACTTCTTTCTCAAAGTAGTAGATCAGGTCTTCGTCCCCGCCCATGTTCTTCAAGTCGATGACGCAGTTTTTCAACGCTTCCTGGTCCCGCAGCACCCGTGCCAGGTCCATCATCGTCAGCTGGTCGCCTCTTAGCGCTTTCAGCAACAGCACCGCGTTTCTGGAGTGCGTTTCCTGCGCCTGCGCAAAGAAGGCGTCCTGTTTCCCAAATGTCGCCCGCAACACCGTCCGCGTACTCTCGGCGACATCGTGCGCCGACCCCTGCAGCGGGTTGAATTTCGCGGTTTCCGGGTCTTCCGGGTCGATCAGCGTCACCTGCTTTATCCCCATTTTACGCGCTATCGCCGCTACTTCCCGTGCCAGGCTCCCTTTCGGCTCTATCAGCGTCAGCGACATCGGCACTCCTGCTGCTATCTTCTCCAAGTCCTGGTATACCATCGGCTTGATCATCCGGCTTGATTTCCCTGTCCCGGTCGGACCGATGATGATCATGTGCAGAAACCGGTCTTCCCCTTCCAGCACTATCGGGTCGCCCTTTAAGTCATATGCAACTATCACCGACGGCCGTTCCGCTCTCTTTGCTTGTGCCTCTTTCGGCAGTTCCGCTTTCTTGAAAAAAAGCATCCTCTCTACCTGCCTTCCTGCTCTGCCCGCGTCTCTACGTTAGACTCAATTTCGTAGACTACGCCTTCCTGGTATTTCTGGTTTTCTTTGTAGATCATCGCTATAACCACTATCGTGTACAGCACTACCAGAGCGCACAACCGCTCAAAGTTCGTGATGGAATGGGCTGTCTCGTTGAATACGCTCAGCTCTTCCTTCGGTATCCCCTGCACCCATTCGTGCAGGTATATCAATAAAATTACGCCGGCGCTGAACAATACCCCTAACCCTGCCGGCCATGCCAGGTCTTCGTTTCGGGTCAGGGCATGGTATAGGTACAATCCCAGACTTGCCACAAACAACGTAAGCGTCAGCCCCCAAAACGGTGACCCGGGAAGCAACAACTGCCAGGAAAAAACAAAAATGCTTGCAACAAGCATCCCTTTTGATAACTTTTTTTGTATCTTCCTGATTTTGAGTTTATTCATCTTCGCCCAGCGCCTGCTTTCTTCTGTGTTTTAATTCCATCTGGCTTTTCGGCAGTCTGCTTTCCCAGTACCGGTTCAGCATTTCCTGCATCTCGGGCGTGAGTTTTATCGTGACGCATTTACCTTTCTTAACCTCTTTTGCCATATACTCAGGCGTTGGGATAATATCGCTTGAAAACTTGATGTGTTCCAAAATGATTTCCCCCTTCCTTCTTATGCCAGCTTTATCAACCCTGTTTGTTCGTTTGCCAGTATCTCGTCCGTCGCTAAGTCTATATACCGCACGCCGCGTTTCGCGCCGGCTATCCCCGATATGTATTCCATGTCCTCACGGTTGGCGCACAGCACATATACCCCCGTCGGCAAACCTACGCTCTGGTTGTTCACCGGGTCGTGCCTCAACACCCGGCTAGGAATGGACGTGTTGCCCGTTGAGTAATCCCAAACGTAGTATACGCCGCTCTTGTCCACCCAGCCCAACCCTGTTGGGTTCGGCTCAAGGCAGACTTCCTTATGCGCTCGCTTCTCAACCAGTATCCGTTCTGTTTTCGCTTTCAGTTCCTCTTTCTCTTCCCCTTTTAGCAAGCGTTTCAACACTTCTACCCCGCGTTCCAAACGCAACACCCGAAAATCCTGCGCCGGGGGGTGGAGAGTGAAATAGTCGCGTGCCTGCTTGTATGGTTCTTCCTGGGTGTAGAGCCAGAGGTAGGTCTTGATCCTGTCGGTGGCTTCGTTTACCAGTGCTGGCAAATTCGCTGTGTGTGTGATCATGTGAAATTCCTCTGCAACGTAGGCTGCTGCGTATGTCCCGTTCGGCAGCTCTGCCAGCATGTGCAGCGGTACGCTCCAGGAGAGGTTCAGCAGTTTCTTCCCTCTGCTTGAGTCGTATATCTTCTCAGGATTGATTGTTCTTTCTTTGATCATTTGCAATATTATCTCGTTTATTGTCAGTCTAGTTTTTGCCTGCTTCGGGGGGAGTGGGCGAAGATAGTCGCTCTCCAGTTCTGCCCCTTTCTCCGCCAGCAAGTTGTACCCTTTCCGCGTTAACTGGTACGCTTTACACATGAGTCGGTGTTTACCGTTAGGCGAATACCCGAAAATGTTTGTTTTTTCTAGATATTCGCTGTTAACCAGTTTCTTTAACCTGTAATGTCCTGTCCTGTCATGTTTGTCTTTTTCCAGTATGTATTCGTTTACCTGAACCCCACTTAAACACCTGCGTTGATATATCGCTTCCAGTATTTTTGTGTCAGTTACGTCTATTATGCTTTTCCTCATCTACTCACCTCCACATTTTTGTTTTTTTGCTCGTCCCCTTCTACTGCACCGTTTAGACTTGCTTCTTTTAACCTGCTACTCCTGCATTCTTTTGTTCACCCACTCATTACCTTCTACTGCGTGGCTTTTTTTGCGAACCGAATTTTTTTATATCCCTTCTTTTTGTCTCGCTATATACCCTGCTAACTTGTATCGCTATTCTAGCAATCGCATTTTTTACCTCCTTGCAGCGTGCATGATTTTATACGCATATCCTTGATACTCCTGATTTTTTGGCTTATATTTATTTCGATCCGACCCATTTCTAAGTTTTGGTTCTGAATATCCTTCGGATCCAAACGCTAAAATTGCCTCGGTTCGCAATTTATTTTTCAACTCGTCAGCGGTGCAAATTCTCCGTGTTGAAATTCCAACATTTGGCAAAAAAGGTGTCTTCATCAGAGATGATCACCTCGGTGCCGGTTTTTGTACTATTAGTGCCTGCCAGGATTAATTTGGCATATTTATAATTATCTTCTTGTATAATTCCGCTGTGTCTCAGTACGTCTATCAGCGGTTTTGCATCGAAGTTGTCTACGTCTTTGTTCACCCGATCAGAAAAATGGTATCTTATGAAAATCACCACGGGCCCGGCATAAAGCGGTCTCCTACTTCGTGGTATAACTCCACTGTCAAAGCCTTTTTTTAAAGCATCTTGTATAAGCATATAATATAAACTGCGCACTTCTTTGTACGCTTTGGTCTTAGGTCCAACACTTGCTTTCGGCGGGCAGGCTTCTATGAATATTCTCAGCGTATTCGTCTCCGGCACATGCGATATTTCCGGCGTATATTTCTCCACTATCTCCGGGCTGGCCAGCCCAGCCGCTATCTCGTCGCGGATTATTCTGTTTAACCTAGCCTGTGCCATAACCAGCAATTCCGCAATGTCTTCCATGTGATCTGCTCTGGTCTTTAGCCTTACCACCAATAATCTCTCCTCCTTTAGAAATCTAAAAAGTCCTGCAACGCATCCAGCAGCCTCGGGTCTATGTCTGGCTCTTTTTCCTGTTCCTTTTTGTTTGCGTCAATATATTCAGCATCCCGCACCACTACCGCACCGTTTTTCAGCATGTCCCGAATTTCTTCTACCGCCAGGCAGATCTCCTGGAGCTTGGTTTCCAGCCCGCCTGTTTTCCGGTACAGATCGAGCGCGGCTATGATTATTTCTTTTTTGTTTTCTTCTTCCCAAATCCAATGATTATCCGGCAGGCGGACAGGCAGCACTCTTGACCCCATCTTTTCCTCCCCTTTCTGTTAGGGTGTATACAGCCCTCAGCCCTTGATAATTCTGGCTTTGAAGCCTATTTTTTTACAAAAGTGTATACAAGGGTTGTATACAGCCTCCAGCCCTTGATACGCCTGGGTTTGCGGGCACAAAATCAGCAAAACTGTATACAGCCTCTCTTTCTTTTTTGAAAGCAGGTGTATACAGTTTTGCGTTTTTAGAGCCTTCCAGCCCAGTATTTTCAAGGCTAAGAGGGTGTATACAGGTAGGTGTATACACTTTATCGATTTTAGAGCCTTCCAGTCCAGTATTTTCAAGGGTTTGAGGGTGTATACAGGCGTTATTTCGCTGCTTCGGCAGTTTTTTCTTGAACCGACTGACCGCCGCTGAGCACAAAAAAGCCTTTGGTGTTTGCCCACTGCGGATCTTCTACTACAACCGCCTGCGGAAAATACTGGTTGAGTTCCTGGGCAAACTCAATCGCCCCGCCGCCGCAAAGGTATATGCCGTCCAGGATGTCTACTTTCTCCGACCAGATTCCCGTTACTGCTTCGGCTATCGCTGCACTTACTTCCTTCTGTGCCTGTTCGATCAGCGGTTTGATGTTTACAGAGCGTCCGCGGAACTTGATTTCGTCTCTTCTCTGCAACCAGTAGTATTGGGCATCATTCAAATTCAAAGGATATCCAGTCAACTGCTGGAACCGGTTGACAAACAGTTTGACCGCTGTTGATGATCCTGTATCTATGGATGTTGCGTAAGACTTGAGCGGTATTATTCGGTTTGGTGTGCATTCAAATAGGTAAAAGTCCGTTGTCCCAAAGCCAATATCTATGCATCCATACAATCCCTGTTCGGGCAGTTTTTTGAGCGAATATATGCTGCCTATTCCTTGCGGCAGCACCTGCACCCGATCGAAGCAGATGTATCGCTCTGGCTCGCCATCTACTGAAACGTAACAGTTTATTACTTTCAGCGCCTTTTCGGTTTCCTCCCGCTGTGTTTTGTAGTACGCAAGTGGCAATCCTACTGCCAGGTCTATCTGTTTGTACCCGCCGACCATATAGGCGGCTGTCAGCATCATTACAATACTTGCTTCTTTTAAGTATTTTTCTTTGGAAAGTATGAGCTGTGCCCCGCGTCCTTCTTTCATTGCCAATTCGCCGACAAACAGTTTCCGCTTGCTGATTTCGCCCGGGCGACGGTACTCAATGATATGCCCATACGCATAGTCTCTGTCCAACCCGTTTTCTTGAGCCGGCGCAATCACCGATGGAAACAAACAACGTTTGGTTTCCGACATCGCTTTGGTAAATCCGTAACCTTGATCAATTGCTATTCTGTAGCCCACGATAATTCCTCCTCGAATAACTTTACTCTGCTTGTTTCGGCTTGCACAACAAAAAGCCCTGGCCGTATTTGACCCCGAGCTTTTTGAGCGCATCGTATTCGTCTATCGTTTCGATCATCTCCGCTATTATATCCACATGCAGTTCCCTAGCCATTTTGACCAGGTGCTTGATCACTATCTGCCTGGTCTGATTTATGTGACAGTTCCTTGTAAGTGCCCCGTCCAGCTTGATGAAGGCCGGCTCAAGTTCTACCAGCGCCGCGATACGGTCATAACCGCTGGCGATGTCGTCGATAGCAAAACGGACACCCATTGCTTTCCAGGCCGCAACCGCCCGGTGAATCATGTCCAGATTTCTCAAGGCATCCTGTTCGCTGATCTCGAATACCAGCCGCTCCGGTGGCACGAATATGAATATGTCTTTGGCATGTTCCAGCAGCTCCGCTAGGGTGCAGGAAAATATGTTGATAAACACCATGCCGTTGTAACGGGATGCAGCTTCGGCGCATGTGAAACAACAGTTAATATCGGCTTGTTTTAGTTTGCCGAATGATTTCGCCCAGTTGAACAGGGTCAGCGGGTTAGAAAAACCGCCCTTGCCCCGGACAAGGTATTCCGCGCCAACCTGACGGCGCCGTTTTCCGAGCAGAAAAATAGGTTGAAAAGACACCGTAAGATCTACATTCATCAAAGCCCCCCTTTCAGGCTGCCTCTTTTTCCTGGAACCAGAGGTATATCTCAATAGCCTCGTAAGCCTCGTACGGCGACAGCACCGGCACAGCTAAAAGCATGTCGTGCAGCGATGTGACGGTCGAGCCGCCTTCAAATATGCGGGGCACGCTCAAAACAACACGCTTTTTAAACTGGCTAACAGTGCGGCCGCTCACCCAGTTGCCCAGTTCCGCAAGCGCGGAACGTGCTATATCGTCGATATGCGGCAAGTCCCGTCCGGTTAGCTTGGCAGCAATATGTAAGGCAACGGCCTGGGTCATTGTGTAGGTGAATATTCCCTGGATATAGCCGTCCACCCTGAATTCGACCGCGAAGTCCTTCAGTTTGACCAGCCCCTGGGCAAGCCAGGGAGTGCCGCGTTTAACATTCCCCAGGACCTGCGCCATCACATCCATCCCGGCGCTTAAAAAGGGGTTAACCAGTTCGGCTTTTAGGGCCTGCATCCCATTACCTCCCTCTCGCAGACAAAAAAGATAAACTACTGCCAATCCTCCCAAGACAATTGCTAGGGCAGGAATGTCCAAAAGCATCTACTCCTTTCTTTAAAACTTGATGTCCTGTGGGGTAATAACCACAACTGGTGGTGTGTTTGGATCTTGCGGTGTTTCGTTTATGATCGGCTTGCTCTGTTGAGTATAATTAATCAATATCTGCTGAGCAGCAGCTACCCAATCCACATTCGCCCCCAGGGCCTCCGAGACAAACCTGAGCGGCACAAATGTCCTGCCTTCGACTATTCTCGGTGCCTTGAGAAGCGTGACCGGCTGGTTGTTGATATAGCCGGTCGGTTTGCCGATCTGCAGGATGACTACTCTATTTTCTTTTGTTGCTGTCACCAGCTGCGTTTCGGCGTCCCACCCAACTTGAGCGCCCAGGGCCTCGAAAATCGCCCGCATAGGGACAAGAGTCGTGCCGTCTTGGATAAAAGGCGGCGGGTCGCAGTTTAATTGCGCACCGTTGACGGTCACACTTACAGCCAGGGCATTCCCTGGCTGCAAGGTAAGGAAAGTTATAAGGAATATGCTAAGCAACTTTGAAAACCTGGACATACTGCACCTCGCTTTCGTTCCCGGCAGCGTCTTTAACCTGTATGCCGATGTCGTTTGGGCCAAAATCAAGCCCTGATACTGTTATAGAAGGGCTTGTTAATGGCGCATAACTCGACCATGAACCACCATTGATGCTGTATCGGTAATAGATTCTTGGAGCAGTTGTATCGGTCGTTACTTGTGAAAAATTATCCTTAACCAAAATGTTGAGTGTTATGCTGGAAGTTGTTGTAGCTGTCGCTCTGTTCCTAGTACTAACCTTAATTTCAGGCGGTGTCGTGTCGACTAAAAAAGTTTTTACTATCGGTTGGCTCCAGACACCGTAAGCATTCTGAAACTTAATATAAACGCCCTTCAGTCCGTCGCCACTTGGTAAGGTAACGTCTTTATTATAAGTACCACCACTCACGTCCTCTGGCGGCGACCAGTTAATCCCATCAAATGAGAAAGACGCCTTTCTCACATTGCTCAAACCAGTGCTCGATATGGTCACCTGCTGTAATTTCGTGCTATACACGTTGCTTAAGCCATTAAACGTAACTGTCGGCGGTGGATTGCTGGGAGCTGCCGAGCCGCTCGGTGCGCTTGCGCTGGTAACTAAAGCAATTTGCGCTGAAATCGTAGTATAGTTAGACTGTGCGTCTTTCAACTGGCAGTATACTGTTTTCCAGCCGTCACCGCTGGTTAACGTCCAATTTTTTACACCGTTATAAATTTCCCAGCTCGACCAATTTGAGCCGTCGTTGGAGAACCGCATCTGGATCTGAGTAGGCTGAGCGAAGTTGTCTGATACCGACAGCATCAGGGTAACATTTGTCGTGTCGGTGGTTGAAGCCCCGTTGTTTATGAGCAGCGTCCCTTTAGGACCTTCTGTGTCGTCCACCAGATAGATAGTAGCAGCCTGCATGGAGCTTTCGTTGCCGGCATTGTCGCGTACTTTTACATAAACCGTCTTTTGTCCAGGTCCAGCAGTAACAGTCCAGTTAACATTCGATGAGAACGACATCCAGGTCCAGGCGGTGTTGTCGTTGGATAGTCCGATCTGAGACAGCCCTGACGCATCGTCCGAAGTGTCCGAGGTGTAGTTGGCTACTAATGGGTCACTCGCAGTTACCTGGACTGTGACCTGGTTGCTGCTGGTTTTGGTGTCACCGTTGTTAATTGTTATTGATGATATTGTGGGTGCCGTAGTGTCTGTCCTGTTGGGCAGCGTGGGCGTTGCTGGGTTGCTCATCGGGGATTCGCCCGAAGCATTGTACGCCGATACCCCGAACCAGTAATTGTTTGCAGAATCATAAGTTGTGCCGACTGTTTTCAGGTACAGCTTGTTTGGGGTATCCCGCAAATCCAGACCGCCCTGGACATGGTTGAACGGGTCGCTGGAAACGGTGTTGTTTCCCTGAGAATCCAGCCAGGATTCTGCAGGGTATATTTTAGCAACCCTAGAATCCCAGGAAGTAGTGTTACCCACATCAAAAGCATAGTAGTCATTGCCAGCAAATACATAAACCTTATATCCCGTTGCTCCTGCTACCGCTGGCCAGTTTAAAACGACATAGCCACGACCTGCTGAGTTAGACCAGGATAAACCTCCTGACTGGAATATTGTTGGTGTATTTGGTTTGGCAGGTGCTGTTATAACAGACCTAACTACTTCTGTTGCTGGAAATGCAAATCCATTATTGGCGTAAAATTTTAGGCGGTAGTAATACGTCGTATTGTCCCCCAAGCCAGTATCAGTAAAACTGGTACTTGAACCTGTAAACGTATAAATATCAGTATAATTAACACCATCTGTACTTCTCTGGAGAATAACGGATTTTAATGGGTTGCCATCAAACGTCGCTGTAATTGTTGCTGACTGATAACCCGGACTAACAGACCAGGATAGCGCATTGTATTTATATCCATTGGCTGTCCAAAGGCAACCGTCCGGTCCTATGGACGAATATCTTGACAGAACAGGTGCCCCCACAGAAGCAAAAGTAGAACCATTCCATTTAAGAGACCCTAGCCAAAACGATCCATCAGGTGCTATTGTTAATTTTATAGGCTCTAAATACCCAACCCAGCTTTCACCAAGCTCAGGAATTGAAAATATTGTTCTATCAGGAATTCTTACAGCTTTTAACCTGTACGTACAACCTTCACCATAGTTCTCCTCTTCATGAACAATGACAAACCCATTACCACTGGCATCTATTGCAAAATCTATTGGAATATATGCAACGACACCAGTATCATAAGCTACACATGAACTGCTAACCAAAGTACCTGCGGTTGTAAACTTATAAAGATAGATACCCGCGTATTTGTCCAAAAAACACACGTAATAATAACCATCTAACCCCATTTTGGCTATTAAATTAACATCACTGGAATTCGCATAATTAGAGATATAAAATAACATCGAAGATGACATTTGTGTCCAAAATGATCCATTAAACACAAAATTTCTATACGAACTGCTGCTTGCCCCGCCAATTAAAACATAACCAGAACTGGGAGGAATAGGTCCTATAGATTTTACTGGTGCAGATGTTGTACATTTATCCACCCAAGACGAGCCATTCCACTGTTTCACTTTACCGTTATAACTTTGGTAAAAATATTTGTCAAACCCCTGAGTGTGATAACCGCCTCCGAAAGGACTTCCCAAATAAGTCCAAGAAGTGCCATCCAAACGATATAAATAACCGCCAAAAAAATATAATTTATTATCACTACCTACATAAAAATCTGATCCCATATAACTATTGTCAACAGGAACACTCGGTGCAGAAGTCCACGTGCCCGCATAGGAACTTTGACTTGTTAGTCCAATACTTAAAATCACTAAAGCACAAATAAGAATCCACTTTAGCCAAGCGTTAATTTTAAATTTAAACTTAATATTTTTTAGCATATTCACCATTAATACCCCCTTCGATAGTTGTTATGTTGTTAAACCTGCAAAACATATGCTATTTTCCAACCACTTTTAACCTGTACTCCAACGACTAATAATTCAACTTCCCGTCTATCAACCAGGGACTTCACCCTTACCACCCGTACCTTACCCTGCTGGTATATCGTCTCCGCCTGCACATCCTCGACCGTGCCCAGGACTTTGCCTTTGCCCAGAACAGGTGCAGATTGTTCATGCAGTCTCCTGGCCGGGCCGACAAGGTATTTCCCTGCCCCGGTATAGTCCCCTTCGCTCAGGGCCTTCGCATAGCCTTCAAATGCTTTCTTGACACCATCCGGACTGCCGGTAAAAAATGTCATGCCCGACAGCTCAGGCTGGCTTTCCCGAAATGCCGCGACTTTCCAGCCGTCTTCGTTTACCAGCTCCGTCGTGTACCAGCCGACATCAACGGAACCGTCAGCCAAAGTCAGTTCCATTTGCACATCTACCTTTGCCCACCCGCGGCCTATAGCTCTGGTCCGACAGCCTATGCTGTCAACTTTTGCCGCCGGCAGGTTTCCTTTGGCCTGGGAAACCTTAAACGCAACTTCTCCTACAGCCAGAGAAGCCGCCCGGTCCACGTCGCCTTCAGCCAGGGCAACAGCAAAATTTTTTGCTGTTTCTTTCGGCGAACCGGCAGCCACCACCGCTTCGCCGTACAACACACCGGCCAGACCTGCAATGGTCAGAAGCAACACTCCAACTGCAATGAATATTTTCTTACTCATTCAATGCCTCCCTATCTTGCTGATACCAGCAGGTGCAGATATGCCGGTATCAGTCTGGTGTACTGCATTTTGCTCCGCCCGCCGGTGCGGTTTAAAAGTTCAAGCGGTATCTCGATAAACCGTTTGTCTCTGAGGCGCATCACAATTTCAGCCTGCACCTCAAAGCCGGTTTTAAGCCCGCGCAGGGTTTTAACTATATCTCCCTTATATGCCCTGTAACCCGACGTGGCATCGTTGACCGGCCAGCGCAGAGCCTTCATCGTCCTGTTGCCCAGTATGCTTAAACCCTGCCGCCATAAAGGAACGCCGACCATCTTACCGCCATTGACGTACCTGGAGGCAATGGCTACATCTGCGCCGTTTATTACCGCCCGGTACAGTTCGGGGATCAGTTTGGGCGGGTGTGTCCCGTCGGCGTCCATCGTGACCACGACTTTCCCTTGGGCCGCTTGAAACCCGGTTTCCAGGCCGGCCCCCAGGCCGCAGTTGTGTCCGTGGCTGATAACCTTCAGTCCCGGGTGTTTGTCTTTCAGTGCTTGAAGTATTTGCTTCGTCCGGTCGGTGCTGCCGTCGTCTACGACGATCAGTTCCCACCTGCTGAACGCATTATTCAGAACAGCAACAACCCCTTCAACAAAACTTTCGATTACCGCTTCTTCGTTGTATGCAGGGGCAACTACGCTTATTTCCATCATTATCCTCCTTTCTGCTTTTCTTCATGTCCCACCCAGTCAGTTGAGTCGAATTCTAAAACCATAACATAACTCCTCCGTAAAATATTAATAGGGCCATCACAATAACAACAACAGGCTCGAAAAGAAGGCTGCATATTAAAAAGGGCAATCCCCAGGCCATACTGAAAACAGCTACGGTTTTTTGGAAGTTCAAATGCCAGTAGTTTTTTGCGATAATAGATAGTATCAAGGCTGTAACAATCATTGTGGAGTGTATGATATGCCAAAATTCATGGTATTTTTGAAAAATTTCATTATTGTTCCTTTGCTTGTTCTTGGCTTTTTCGCTAAAAATTACCAAATCTTTCCTGGTTCTCCTTTCTACTTTGCTAACATCCACACACCTATACCCACTGCAACTATTCCGGTTATCTGCATCGCGGTCAGCGTTTCGCCGCGCAAAACCCAACCGGCGACCGCCACCAGCGCGTAGGTCAACCCTGCCGCCGGTACCGCCACGCTA
Source organism: Syntrophothermus sp. (assembly GCF_013314835.1). NCBI lineage: Bacteria > Bacillati > Bacillota > Clostridia > Eubacteriales > Syntrophomonadaceae > Syntrophothermus > Syntrophothermus sp. The sequence continues at coordinate 10,193 of NZ_JABUEX010000031.1, read as the reverse complement.
ACCGGGCGTACTGCCAGCCAGGGCAGGAATAATAAAAAACTCAAAAAATAGCAAAAAACCCCTCCGATAATGAAGGGATCAAACAAAGCGGAGAGATTAACTCCCGCCCGGGTCACGCCCGCTTTTGTGATCAGATGGCCCGCCGTACCCAATATGATCGACGCGGCCAGGTATATGTAGGGAATAAGTGCTCACCAACCTTCCTCGAATTAATTAATTGCCGGCTTCGGGGCCTTATTTCGCCCGTAGTTCCAGCCGTCTCTGATTTCTTCATAGAAAACCCCGCTCTGGCTGGCCCGCTTGATTGATATTTCTTTAATCCCGAACGCGCCTAAAATATCGGTTTTGAATTTTCCGCCGGCTGTTACCACTACCGACGGATAGTGCGGGCTGTCCGGATTGCTGTAAGCGGTCACGCTGGTTGTTGTCGGTTCCAGCATTGAGGGCCAGTTTTCTTCCAGCATGTCCCTGGCAGCGCTTTGTTCCGCGCCGGTGAAAACCAGCGTTCGTTCTCTCAGGCCGATAAGTTTGTCGCATTTGTTCTCTTTCCATTTTTGCTTACCAATGATGTCCGATTCGTACCCGCTCCGGTCTTCAAGATAAGGACGCAGAGCGCATGTCTCGTAACATGAATTTTCATCGCATACTGTCTGTATGTAACCCGGCTGGACTGCCGCTGTGACTCTTCTGTCCGTCTGGCCTGCCCCGGCAAGCGACGCCGCGTCGACAGCCGTCCGGAGCTGTTCCCTGGCTGCCCAGGCCCGCCCGAAATCAAGCGCAGCTCCGGCCAAAAGCAAAAACAGCGTTATGAATAAGCAGGTCGCCAGCAGGATTACTCCGCGCTGGTCTGTTAATAAGCTGTTTCTGCGATAAAAGTCCCTTCGTTTTTCATGTAAACTGCCTTTGACGTTAAAGGTATCCATTCTCCGCCTCCTATCATCCTGGCTATTGCCGGAAACACCGCCGGTTCTTTATACGCAACAATTACTTCTATGCGGTTGCCCTGGCTTCTGATGGTGATGTCTTCGTCCTTCAGGGCTTTGAACACCTGTTTGGCCTGCTGTCTGGCTTCGTATTCGCTGTCCGTCCTGTCCGGGTCGCCGCTTAAAATCGCCATCGTCCGCGCGGCTTCCCTGGCCGCGGCTGCCGTCAGCACTTTGTCCCGGACGGCCATGCCCAGGTTTACTGTGCAGAGCAGTACGGCTATAATCAGCATCGACGACACCACAAACTCCAGCAGCACTGTCCCCCTCTGGTCGTTCATTCGCCACCACCTCCATACCAGGCCCCGAGCGTCCATTCAGGCGTTCTTTTTTCGACGTACAGCCGGTGCCTGGCTTCAACGTAGTGAGTGGTGTTCAGTTCCTGGTGATAAGTTGAACTCCACGGACTGCCGCCGAGCAGAGCGGCAAACCCCGGGACCAGGACCGGTGTTTCTACCCACCCTTTCATGCTCACGTCGGCTTTTCCCTGTTTCACAATACCCGCACTGAACCCCATTTCGTTTCCCAGCGCGCAGATCTTTAAAAATTCCCTGCCCTTGATAGTCGCCGTGCTGGAGTCTGCGGTTACGCCCAGCACTCTCCCCGCTTCCCTGGTCGCCTCGCGGAGCGCGGTGTCGTTGATGAACAGCACGGATATGTTCAGAACCGCCAGCACAAAAAACAGAAACAGCGGCGCTATCAGGGCAAATTCCAGCATGGCGCTGCCCGACTGGTCTTTTGTCAGTTGCAAATTATCACCCCCAAAAAAACAAAAGCCAGACATATTTGTCTGGCCTATCTGTTTAGCTGATAATCTCCACTTCCGTCCCGCTTTCCACTGTCGGCGGCTGGGCCAGTGTCTTCACCTTCACCATCACGCTTTTCTGATTGTTTGACGGGTCGGAATCCTGGCCGTCCAGCACCCAGATCGACGCGGTGTAGGTGAAGCTGCCTGCTTTGGTGAATTTCACCGGCGCGATCAACCGGCAGGTCCCGTTCCTGCCCAGGGTCGTCGTTTTCTGCTTGCTGGCGCCCGGGCCGCTGATTTCCAGCTGCACCGTCACTGTCTCAGGCCCCTGGTCGTCGCGGGCAAAGTCAGCGATGATGTAGCTGTCGTCGCCTGCGTAAGGATACGGATTTGCCGGCTTAATGCTGACCACCCTGGCGTCTGTCGCCAGCGGCCTCACTTCGACGGTTTTCTGCAGGATGTTGTCGCTGTTGTCGGTTTCGGCGTATTTATCTTCGATCGGCGCAATGTCGATGTAGGCCGTCAAAGTCCTTGACCCTTCAGGCGGCGCTGATACGGTTGAGTCAAGCTGGACCGTCTGGCCCGGTTCCATGTGGGTGATGTACTGCACTTCCTGGCCGCTTGAGTCCCAAAGTTTCGCCCGCCACTGGTCGTTGAACAGGGCTACCGGGACGTTGTCAAGCGGTACGGTACTGTCGTTCTTGAAGTAGACGCTCACGTTGTACCGCTCGTTTGGGTTGGCCTGGCGGCCGTCTACGCTGGTCTCGATTGAGACTACCGTTAAGTTGACCGGCGCGGGCTTCACCTGGGACGACATGATATTGTTCGCGAAGTTTTCTTCCACCCATTTGCCCCCGGGCGGGACAAGTTTTATGCCGTCTTTATCAATCAGGTCAAAGTCTTCGGTCTCAGGTCCGGGCAGGCTGTACCGATTGTATTCGGTCTGGTTAAACCAGTCTGCCCGGTGGACAACTGCCACAATCTGCTCGTCCTGGCTGGCGGCGGCTTTGTATTGGCCCTGGAGCGTTATGCTCTGGAATGGGCCGAAGTTCACCACCTGGGAAGCGATCCGTTCCATCTGACCGTTTGCCCGATGGAACAGTTCCACCAGCACGTTCTCCGTACCCATTGGGTAGTTCAGATAAAATTCCGCGGAAGCGGTGTACTCCTGCCCGGCTTTCAGTTCGGCAGTCACGCCGTTTGAGACGGTTTTTACTTGAAAATCAGGAGGCAGAAACTCGTATGTCCCGTAGCCGCCAGGCGCCAGCCCGGGGTCGTCAGGGTAGTACAGCTTGATCCCGGCTGCCCGGTCGGCTTCGATCTGGCTGCTGGGAAGCAGTCGAATTTCGTTTTCAGGCAGCTGTTTCCGTTCAGTTTCCCCGGCTTTGGTTTTCCCCTGGATGTATTCTACCCGCAAGAAAGGAGCCTGGACTTCGTTCCAGGCTTTCCAAAGGTTGTACTGGTTGTTTGAGTATGGTATCACGTCGCTGTTAGCTTGCAGGAATTTCTCCAGCAGTTCCCCCTGCTGGCGTGACTGGACGGTTTCCTGATAAACCGCCAGCTTGCCGTCTTTGGGATTGGTGCCCCAAACGCAAGCCGCAGCGTACTCACCATGTTTATTATCAGTTGGAAACACAAACTGCAACGGCACGTAGCCCTGCTTGGCGTAGCCAGGGCCGAAGGGTGAAGAATCACTTCCTGCATCTTCTGCTAGAACCGGTAAGCAAAATGCAAAAATCAATAAAGAAACTATCAGCAAAGATACGATCCTTTTCAAGATAACACCCCTATCCTAAAGCTCAAGAGTTTTAACAAATATATTGCCTTTTTTAACCGCTTCACCTTTTGGTTCTTTACCAAAAAGGTTCACTACAGTTCCGCTGACCGGCCAACCACCGATAAATCCTCCACCATTGGAAATATACATGGTTTCGGTATCCGGTCTTACTTCAGTCCGCATGTAGCAGCTTCCCCAGGCGTATTTTTCGCCTGCATAGAGGATCATGTAGGCTTCGGCGTTGCTGTTTTCCGACCCGCGCACGATTATCCCGCCGCGCTCGGCATCATACAAGATCGCTTCGTCCGGAATACTCCAGAGTTTGAAGTATTCTAAAGCGTTCAACATCCAGCCGCCGTTGTAGCTGATCTGGGCGGGAGTAGGAGTGGCAACTTCCTTTGTGGTGCCGTCCATGTAGGTTACCGTCGCTGTCGGCTTGTCGTTGACGGTCACAACCTTTTTGACGGTCTGCTTGTACCTTGCAGGCGCGACTTTCCAGGTCTCGACGGTGATGGACTGGTCATCTGGATCCCAGAACACCAGCGCGCCCAACCCCTGGGCAGCAGCACGGTACGGAATCATCGTCCGGTCGTTCACGATTCGCGGCACAGCGTCCAGCTGGGAACGGCCCTTCTGGGTCTCCAGCACATCGCTGTCTATCCAGACCTGGACGGCGTTAACGTATCCGGAGGCGTCTTCTCTCAGGATTTCAACCGACTGGGTTTTCTCATGCCAGACGATGTTCTTCTCGGGAATCCCCAGACTGTAGGCCAGATACCGGAAAGGAATCATTGTTCGGTCCGTGGCAGGGTCAATATAAGGCGCTACGTCCATTTCATACCGCTGGCCGTTAACTTCGTAGTATTTCTCACCAATCCAGAACTTGGAGACAATAACCTTATCCGTTTGATCAGGTGTGACCACCGCCTGCGCGGGTTGCGCGGGTACAGACAGGGTAACAACGAACAGCAGTAATAACGTGACAAATAAAGTTTTTCTCACCATAAAAATCCTCCTTTCAAATTTGACATATTGAAAGCGGCCTACCCTGACCGCTGTTGCAAAATCCTTATCTGCGCTTCGTGCTCGCCGTACATCCCGAACAAGGTTTTATTGATAGCTTTCTGTTCCTTGAAACCGTAAGATATCTGGTTAGACAATTCGTTGAACCTCTCCTGCATTGTTTCTTGAATCTGGTCGAGTTTGTCTTCGTGTACCGAACGGGCGTCGAACAGCGCGCGTACCTTTTCGATTACTTCGTTTTCCATTCGGGCCTCAAGCCTTGACAGGTCTCTTTCTATATTGTCCAGCCGTTCATTGACGCTTTTCAGTTCCTCCCGAATGGTTTCTTTCAACAGAGCGGCCAGTTCATTAGCGTCCATACTCATCCTCTCCTTTCTGGACTTCTCGACGTGGAAGTTAAAAAACTCTAAACAGTCCTGCCTGATAGATAAAGCAGCCAGCCACCAGGCACGCCCCGAACGGCACCGCGTATCGCGGAGTCTCTTCTTCCGGCAGCTTTTCCAGGGCGCTGAAGCTCTTTATGCCCGGAACCAGCCCGAAATGGAACGACGCAAGCGCCAGATACCACCCCCTCAGCTTCTCTTTAATTTTCCCATATCTGGCAAGCAGAAGCAACCCCCAGGGAATCCCGACCAGGCAGGCTAAAAAGACGATGTTCAGGAACGGGATTATCCCCAGCCAGGCGCCGATCGCCGCCCCCAGCTTGACGTCCCCGCCGCCCATTCCTCCTGCGGCGAACGCGATATACCCCAGCAGGAAAGCGGCGGCAAACCCGGTTAAGCTCTGCTTCCACGTTCCCAGATAAATGTTGTATCCCATACCGGCAAGCGCCAGCGGGATCGTGATTGAGTTGTAAATCATCCTTTCTTTGATGTCGGTGAAAGCGCAGTAAATTAACGCTGTATTGAACAAATACTCCAAATTTTCACCCCCCAAAAAAAAAAAAGAAACCCCTTTATCAGGGGTTTTAATTGTAGGATTTGAACTTCTGGTCGATATTCTGAAAGCGGTCGTTGACCGTCCCGCTCAGCATCGTCACGGCCCCCCAGATGGCTATGAGCAAAAGTACGCCAAGTCCGACGTACTCCAGCAGAGTCGGGCCGCTTTCGTCCCTGAGCAGTTTTTTAAGGGTTTCCATAAAACCAGCTCCTTTCTTAACCTGCAAGCGTTCTTTTCAACTGTTCAATCGCCGGGTACGCCAGCATCACCAGCAGCGGCATGACGATGAAGACCAGCATCGGGAACACCATCTTCACCGCCGCTTCGCCGGCTTTCTTTTCGGCTTCCAGCCGCCTCAAAAGCCTGGTCTGGGCCGCGTATTCCTTCACTGCCTGACCGATGGGAGTGCCGTATTTGCTGGCCTGAATCACTGTGTCAATCAGGCGCTGCATTTCTTCGACACCGCACCGGTCGGCCATGTTCTGCAAAGCATCGGACAGCCTGGCGCCGGCCATGACCTCCTGCGCCGCTTTCGCCACTTCTTTCCCGATCTCGCCGCCGAACCTGGCCGCGCTCAAATTCAACGCCGTCTGGACGTTTCCGCCGCCGGCTTCGAGCGCGGTCGCAAAAAACATCCCGAAGTCAGGCATCGCTCTGGAGATGCACTCCTGCCTCTTTTTCGCTTTGTGATCCAGCACCAAATCGGGCAGAAAGTACCCGATTCCAACCAGAACCGCTGTCCACAGAAACTCGCCGCCCAGAAGCCCGGCCGCAAACAAACCGGCGGCAGTCCCGGCAAGCCCCAGCAGGATTTTCACCGCCAGAAACTCCTGCGGCTCCCAGCCGATTCCGGCCTGGTCGAGCTTTTTCTTTGTTTTTATGCGCACGTTTTCAGGGTAAATAACTGTCGCGGCGGGCATCACCGCCAGCAGTCCTTTGGCCAGGACTTTTTCCGCGTTGAACTCGCGCGGCAGCCGGGCGAACCGGTCCTGGCGCCGCATGTCCCAGCCCAGGACGGCGCATAAAACGGCAGCCGCGGCCAGCATGCCTATTCCTGTCGCATTAATACTATCGCCCCCTTTCTAGATGTCTTCCGCCGCCGCGATTTGCTTTAAGAAAAACCAGCCGGCTATGATCATCACAGAGCACACCGCAAACACTTTGATTCCCGCAGAAGTGTTGAACAGCGGCCACATGTACACAGGCGACATTTTCCGCATCGCCGCTACAGTCAAAAACGGGAGGACCGTCAGCACGTTGGCGGTTAATCTGCCTTCCGACGTGGCCGCGGCGACCCTGGCCCGGTAGCTCTGCCTGTCTCTGATGTTGTCTGCGATCCGGTCGAACACTTCGGCCAGGTTGCCGCCGACCTGCATGTGCAGGGCCACCGACGACGCCATCAGCTCCATGTCGCGGGAGTCTACCATCCCGGCGGCGGTTTCCACGGCCCGGGTCAACGAGAAACCGGCGCTGGCCAGCCGGACCGCTTCCTGCAGGACTTCGCCGGCCGGCGGTTCCGCTGTCTTCGCGGCTTCCGCGACGGCCTGCCCGACAGACATCCCGGCCCGCATCGCCGACGCCATCTTTCTCAAACACTGTTCAAACTGCATCTCGAACGCTTCCCGGCGGCCCTGAACCAGCCTTTTGACATAAGCATAAGGCGCAAGCAAGCCGGCCGCCAGACCGATCAGTGCAAACTCCTTCCGGCCGGTGACCGCCAGGCCGAACCCGGCGCCGACCAGACAGCCAGTTACCGCTGCAGCAACCAGATGGGCCGGCTTGATTTTCAACCCGGCTTTTTCGGCTGTTTTCTGCAATGGGGTGAATATGTTATTGTCTTTAGGGGTTTTGGTCTGCCGCAGCCTGACCATCAGCCAGTTCGTTTCCCGGCGGCGCGCCCGCCAGCCGAGAGCGCCGAACAATACCGCGCAGAACGCCAGCAGTCCTATCAGCAGGTGAATTTTTGAAATGTCAGCAAGCATTTTATCCCCCCAGTGGCGCCAGCACCGCCAGTATTTTGCCGCCCGTGATCGCCTGCGCCGCCTGCAAAGCCTGGTCGGGCGTCAGCCCCACCGTGACGGAGGCATCTCTGTTTTCTTCCGACGCGCTGACCGCTATTACCGGCGCTTTTTCGGCAATCACTTTCAGGGCTTTTCCCTGGTCGATGACGGCGATCACGTCAAGGCGGTCGCCTTCTTCAATTTTCAGTCCTTTCGTGGCTTCTGCGGGCAGCGCCACCGCCCTGAGCGACGGGTCGGTTTGCGTCAATTTTGCCGCAACGGTGCCGCCGCTTTTGAGTTCGGAAACGTGGGAGTTCCGGATCGGGTCGCCGGCGGCGACGCTGGTCTGAATGTGTTTGCCGACAACGCTCTCGAAATCGGTCACTCTGTCGGACGGCAGCGCGGCTGGCGGCATTTTGCGGACCGCCAGGTTGTCGTAGTCCAGCTTCATGCCCGGGGCCAAATTTTTGCCGGCGACCAGCACCGGCACCGACGGGACGGCCGCTTTCACTCCGGCGTACGCAAGGAATCCGGCTGCCGCGGCGCAGATGACTGCAAAAATTAAGAATAAAATGCCTGTTTGTTTCAGTTGTATCCCCTCCTATGTGCAGTTTTTGAGCATATCCAACAGCCTTTTGAACGGCGCGAAAATCCCTCCCAGCATTATCATTGTCCCAATGTTTTTGGCGCAGTACCCGCCGGCAGTGATGATAACGGCAAGCATTATGACCTGGGCCATTATGTCGGCGGCCATAACCCCTATTCCCATCGCTACCAGCAAACACCAAATGAGAGTGCGCCCTGAGACCAAAAAAATGACAAGCAGGACCAGCCAGAACCCGGTCCCCAGCAGCAAACGAAAAGCATCCAGGTCAATTACGGAGTACGGTTTGAACATGCGGGACACTTACCTGTTAACCGGCCGAAGCCTTCCGGGTGTTGTACAGTTCTACCTGCTGCCGCAGGTTGTCCCAGAAGTCAGGGTCATTTGAGTATGCGAAACACCGGCCTGTTTTCCCAAGCAGGTTTTTGAGCACCAGGCATTCCTGCACTTTTCCGTTTTTGCCGCGTTTGGCCTTAACGCAGGAGCTACACAGCTGTTCTGCGGGCATTTTCTCCCATCCTTTCCTACTTAATATTGAACCTGGATTCCCTGCCAGGCCAGCTTTTCCCTGCGGGCAAACTCTCTGGCTGTCCTGACCCAGGTGTCTTTTTCACGGTCGTACCGGTACAAATAATTCACGGCCACAACCAGCCGGCCGTTGACGACTTCTGTCCCGACCACTTCGACAATGTGGTCCAGCCTCCTGCGGCCGGTGCGGTCTTTACATATCTGCGCCACCAGATCCACGCTGCCGGCGATCTGGCCGATGATCGCTTCGTAGGGAAGCCCCATGTCCGCCATCTGGACCATGTTCACCAGGCGGGAGTTCAAAGCCTCTTCCGCGGAGTTGGCGTGCAGGGTGGTCATCGAGCCGTCGTGCCCCGTGTTCATCGCCTGCAGCATGTCGAACGCTTCCCCGCGCCGCACTTCGCCGACGATGATCCTTTTCGGCGCGGCCCGCAGCGCGTCGGCCATCAGGTCGCGCTGGGTGATCTCGCCGTAACCTTCCACGCCGGCCGGCCTCGCCTCCCACCGCCTCACGTTCGGGTGGTTGAGCTGAAGCTCCGCCGGGTCTTCGATGGTGATGATCGATTCGTCTTCCGGGATGAACCCGGCCATGACGTTCAACACAGTGGTCTTTCCCGACGACGTGCCGCCGGAACAGATCAGGTTCAGCCGTCCCCTGACGCACTTTGCCAGGAAGTCAAGGGTTTCTTCGTTGAACATCCTGGAACGGATCAGGTCTTCTGCAGTCAATCCTTTTTTGAACCGCCGGACTGAAAAGGTCGTCCCTTCCACCGCCACCGGCGGGATGTGGGCCATCAACCGGGAACCGTCAGGCAGTCTGGCCGACACTCGCGGGCTGGCCAGATCAATCCGCCGGCCGGTGGGCGCAAGCATGCGTTCTAAAATGTCCCGGCAGTGCTGTTCGTCCCTGAATGTCACTTCCGCTTTTGTTTCTTTGCCGTGTTTTTCGATCATGATGCAGTCGTAGCGGTTGACCTTGATCTCCGTCACTTCCGGGTCGTTGAAGTACGGCTCCAGCGGACCATAGCCCAGCAGGTCGCTCACGATCTCTTCGGCTACCGCGATCTGCGTGGGGCGGGGCATGTCTATGTCGCTGTCCATGAGTATCTGGAGCACCAGGCTTCTGGCCCGCTGGCGCACTTCGGGGCTGCGCGGGTCCATTATGCTATGCTGGAACAGTTCCTGGATCCTCTTCTGGGCGATCTTCCGCACTTCGTTGAGCGATGTGTCCAGGTTCGGAGAATATGTCGGCTGCCCGCCCTGGGTCTTCTGCAGGCGGTTGATCAGGCTGCTGCGCGGTGGAGTGAAGTTCATCCGCATTCCCCCTTTCCTGTTAAATTGCGCGGACGCGCGTCCGCATAATAAAAACAGCCCGGCGTTCAAGCCAGGGCTGCCTGCATATCCTGCATATTATTCCCATTCCAGGGTGTGTTTTCAAGTTATGTAAAGCTTTACATAACGGGAAATTATGCAAAGTAATTGCTTATGTCAAGTTGATGGGCACAAACAAGCAATGAGCCTATTTATGCCCTATTTACTTGACATAAATAAGAGGCTATTGGCAGATCTTCTGTAACCAGCTCAGCAGGTC
>NZ_JABUEX010000030.1:0-33018 GCF_013314835.1 Syntrophothermus sp. | reverse complement strand
GTTTCAATTTTTATTGTCGTAAGATTGTCGTAAAAGCAGGGTTCTGGGAACGCCTTCCATCCCCGGAACCCTTGATTTTCCTGGTGGGCGCGGCAGGGATTGAACCTGCGACCTCTTGAATGTGAGACACAGGAAGCATGTGCTACCTGGTTATTTGTGGTTACACCTACTTAGGATTTTCAAGCCTTTGAGGGGTTTCATGCTGCCATTTTGTGCCACCAAATTACGTAGAATTATGCCTGGGTTGCAGTACGGTTGCAGTAAATGCAGTAAAGGCGTATCACGGTTCCCGTGCGCCCCGTGACTCCCGCTTCTTGCGACGGTTGTAGGCCCGGGCCGCTTCTGTCACGTCTTCGATCACCGGGAGGCCCTTGCTTTTGCGATAGCTATTTTCCAAGGCAGCCAGACGTTTTTCCCTGTGCTTGCGAAGGCATCTGGGGTCACCGCAGGTTTTTTCGCGTCCGCGTACCATGAGGCCCCTGCACTCCGGACAAAAAGTAGCTGGAATTCCCCATTGAAGTGCCATAGCCAACTCTACCCACACCAAAGGCATAATGCCCTCCGCAAGCAATACTTCATACGCTACTAGAATTCCCTTACCTTTTGAGATCAAATGTGGGATTATAGCGGCCTGCCGAAGACGGCTTTCATAATAAAACATTGGCACAGAAAGTAGCTTCCATAGTTCGGAAGGTCTCTCTACTGCTGCCAGTCCTGGCCGGGGGCCAGTTAGCCATTTCTTAACGGTCGAGACAAACACATAGGCCTCCTGCCAGAAAAGGAACCTCTCGTCCTTTAGCAAACGGTACATAACTCCTGAAGGCCATTCATGTTCTACCGCAATATCGTCTAGCATTTTACGGTAGAGCTTGCCTAAAGGACAAGGTCTTTCTGCCACAATTTGTCCCTTTCCACGGTGGACTGGAGGCAAGCTGGATAGTATCAACTGATGAAACTCCTCCATGGCCTTTTCGACAGGAGCAGGGCCCATGGCTACCAGATCAGATAGAGTAGGAACTTCTAACAAGGGGCGGAACGCACGGGTCAAAGCCCAGCCAGCGAGGAAAAAGCGTGTTGGGTGCAACAGGTCCCAATGCTTAAGGACATCTAGCGCCTCCAATATGTTTTTTCGCATTTCGCTTACATCGTCCTCGCTTTCGAACGTCAAAGGGTGGGGTGCCCCTTGGTGAAGACTAACTACTTCTATCCGAGGTGGAGCAAACCATGCTGTCATCCACATGTCAAACACCTGAGTAGAGACCAGAAAATTTTTTTAGGGATTACAACAATGTGGATTTAATAGTTCTGTATGTCAAACAACTTGACGTTTTTGACATCCTTTGATACCGCATTGTACCATAGAAGCAGAGGGAACTCAAGAGGGAGGGACAAACCGTGGAACCTTGGCTTCTTCGACCTGCTGATATCCAAAAGTTACTTGGGCTTTCCCGAACGGAGGTTTACCGTCTAGTTCACAGGAAAGACTTTCCAGTAATTCGGTTCGGGAAAGCTATCCGCGTACCTGCGGACGCATTGCGGGACTGGCTCAAGCAGCAAGCTCAAGGATTTCGAAAGTAGAGGGAGTAGGGGCGTGAGAAAGGGGGTGGAAGCATGACAAACAGCCAACGGAGTATTCTTCGTGGAACTATTTTCCACGGGATCTCTGGGATGTGGGCAGCGTCTATCGTTGCCCGCGACCCGGTGTCAGGGAAGCGCGAACGGCTCACTTTTTCTGGCAAGAGCAGAAGCGAGGTCGAAGAAAAGCTAATTAGGGCGTTGGCGCGTCTCCGGGGATGATTACCGACGGCGGGGCCTTAGAAAACAAAAAAACCTCGGTACGGCGAGGTAGTATAGGGAAGGAAGGTAAATTTTATATGGGCAACTCGAGTGTACCTGATCAGGGTTTTCTTGTCAATAATCGTGGCGACTGGGAGTTAGTGCCCGGGCCCTTGTGGCCCGGGACACCATCCCTTCAAGAGGATATACAGGCGGGCGACACCTGGGAAAGAAAGCAGATTCCCTGGCAGACCCGGTTCGGAGCACATTGCCCGGTGCTCCTATGGGGTCTCTTCCGGGGTCTTATCGGCAGGAGGCGAGAGTTAAGTACCTTGGCTGCCGTTGTGCGCTTTGCTACCCGATGCGGGCTACGAGTTTTAGAAGATCTTACGGTGACGAAGGATCTGGAAAACCTCTGGAGGCAGATCTTTCCAAACGCTAACGAGCTCGCCCTTTTAGCATTTCTAAAAGGCGACTACCGTTTCAATCACCTGGGTGTTACCAAGACATACCTACGAGGCTCTCTCTACCTATGGGTCGAGGCTCGACTACAAAATCTTAGGGGGATTTTGGGCCTCGATTTAAGCACCCTAGCCTTAATTGCTGCTATCTTTGGCCTTTGTCAAGATGATGATGGATGGATCCCACCGTCATACCGAAACGGCCTCGAAGAGGAAGTCAAAGAGTTTTACAGGTGGCTTAAAGAACGTCGTGATAAGCTTAGCGCCTTTATTGATAGCCTACGCTTATAGGCTTTGGCAACATGGCAATATGGCCATTTGGCAAAATGGCAATATGGCAAAGTGGCGTTGCCATTATATTTTCTTTATAAATTATAGAGCCAAAGATCCAAGTGTCTACCCCACCACCTTAAAGCGGGGCTGGAAAGGAAAAAAATGGGGTGATAGGTTGCTTAGCCCAGAGCAAATCCGGCAGGCTCGACGGGTCAGCCTTGTTAGCTACTTGGAGGCTCGGGGTTATCCCCTGCGTTACGAAGGAAGTGGCAACTGGCGGCTTCCAGGGCATGGGGGCCTCTTAATAAAAGATAGCTACTTTATCCAGTTTTCCAGCGGGATAAAAGGTAACGCCATCGATTTTCTAGTGAGGATACTGAACCTCCCATTCCAGGAGGCCGTTGAAGATCTGCTAGCCCTAGGGCCAGTAGGTAATTGTACCCCGAAACCCGCGGCCAATTACCAGCACTGTACCGAGTTGGAATTTCGTCTTCCGGAGCGCGCCTCGGACAACCGGCGAGTAGCCATTTACTTAACCAAAGTTCGTAAACTACCCCCTACTCTTGTGGGGTGGCTCATGGCCAAAGGTTTGCTATATCAGGACGTCAAAGCTAACTGCGTATTTCCCTCCTATAGCCGACTTGGTCAACCTAAAGGGGCCTTTCTCCGGGGAACTTTCTCAAACTTCAAGGGCTTAGCGTTCGGCAGCGATGCCCGTTACCCCTGGCACTGGCCCCCAGAGACAGAAAGCCAGGGGGCTGTAGTCTGCGAGAGCCCTATCGATGCTCTCTCACTAGTGAGCTTGAAACCCTTCTTTCGGAGCCATCACCTGGTAAGCTTGAATGGGCTTCGCTGGGAGGCGCTGACCACGTTTCTGGAGGATTGGCAGGAGATAAAGACAGTGGTTTTGGCCTTTGACGGCGATAAGCCCGGCCGGACGGCCGCAGAGGAGTTCAAGAAACGGCTTAAAGCGCAAGGGTATACGGTAGCAATCCTCCTCCCACCGGGGTTCAAAGATTGGAACGAGACTCTGGTGGAGGCCCGAAAAACGCCTGGGTAAAGCCCAATGGCCTGTAAACCCGAATTTTCTTTCCCAGCCCCGCTTAACTGACAGATCTGGGAGGCAACAAACAGGCTTTTTCGCTAGTGTACAGTACGTAGCATTAAACCGTATTATACGCGTTATAGCGAGTTCCGTAACCTGATCCGGATTATTGCCCGGGTGCGGCTATCGACGATGGCGTCCATGGCAGCGTCCATGATGTGCTATAGCAAGCCGTTATACCATATTGTAAGCTCTCGCTATTTGTATCCTAGATGTTCCTTCACCCCTTTTCCCTTATCGGCCTTACTTTTTAAACAAAAAATTTTAAATCGCTTTTTCTTTTTTGTGCTTAATTTAGTACATCCTGGGATTTAACATAACACGTCTTTTGTTAAATGGCACATAATGGTTGTTATGCCTTTTAATGTAAAACTTTTTTAAAATTTTATCTGGCACTTTCTCTTAAGACTCTCTATTTCATCCTCTTCTCGCTGGGCGTCAAATATAAGGTTGTGTGATCCCCAAAAGTAGCCACCCCCTGCCTTATAGGGGCTTCTGCGCCCCCAATTTTCCCTCTGGCGCACCAATAGATCCTACCTTGCGACGAGTATTGCCTTAGACGCAGCAGATTTATGCTGCCTCGCCTGTACCTCCCTTTAACCTATGATCCTATACTTACCAGGCGCACACATCGAGTAGGAGGGGACGGCTAGCCCCCGTCCTCTCACACCACCGGACATGCGGGTCCGCATCCGGCGGTTCACCAAGCTTGACGAAGACTTCGATAGCGCTCGGTTAAGCTCATGAGACCCTGGGACTGCCAATAGGCATTGCCCACGGCCTCTATTCATTGGCCCATGGGCCATCCGCCATGGCCCTTTGCGGGCATTGGCAAATTGATGTACCACCCATTCCGGCAGTCCCAATGGACGTAGCTCTCGATATCTGGTCCGCACCCGCTTCCACTGCTTCCATAAACATATACGCAGCCTTCTCCGCATCCAGCCTTCTATGTCCTTGAATACGCTGGGCGTCTCCGCCAGGGCAAAGTAATTTACCCACCAGCATTTAAGCGCTCTATGCGCTCAGTCATGCTTACAGGCTTATTCCGGGCAGTTATCTCCCAGATTTTCATCTTCACCCGGTCGATGCTCTGCGGCGCCAGACGGATAAGGATTTGCCCTGCCTTGGCTTTGTACATGCTAAACCCTAGGAATTTTAGTTTCCACGGTCGGTCTACCGCACTTTTCTGCTAGTTAATTTTGAGCTTTAACCGCTCCTGCAGAAACTTACCGATACTGGCCATGACCCTTTCTCCCGCCCGCTTGCTTTTGACGTAAATATTGCAGTCATCGGCATAGCGGACCAAACTTGTGGCCCCTCTTTTCCAGTTCCTTGTCAGAAAATAAAGGGCTGAGATGAGCCATACGGTCCAGAACCAGGTTTATGTAGGTATAGAGTCCTGGTAAACATATACCCCGCAGATGGATACCTTGTGTAGGAGGGCAAACACATGCATATAGGGTAGTAAGACAGTCTATACCTTATAAACTAAACGGTAGGCTACCTCGTAATCTTCAGGTCGATTAAAGTTCCAAAGCACTGAGGAATAAGGGACCTCAAGGGTATACACAGGATAGCGGCGTAGGACTTCCCGCAGCCCCTGCCCCTCCTCTGTAATCCCTAGGAGCTCTGGAAGTAAGGAACCGTCAAAGACGGGTGGATGCCCAAAACGGCCACCATAGGTGGGAACAGTAATAGGACAGCCGCTAGCAGCGTGGGCTTCGAATAAGCTAGCTGCAAGGCCAGGGGCCAAGGGCGTATCTACCCCAGCAATAAGAATAGCCCTCGGGGACTCAAGGGCTCTGAGGCCTGCAAGCACTGACGAAACCCGCCCGCTCGGCCAATCTGGATTGAACACCGCTTGGACCGGCGGTCTTACTAGCCATCTGAGGCGCTCCGCATACGCTCCTAGCACCACCACGACCTGATCTGCAGCTGCCACCAGCTCCTGAAGATTATGCTCCAATAGCGTCGAATGCCCCCAGGGCAGAAGCGCCTTGGGGCGTCCCATACGCCTGGACTCCCCTGCTGCTAGAAGTACTGCCGCCCTGTGCGCAACCCTTGCTCGAGACTGATGATGGCCTTTGGAATAGCTCATTTTCCACTGCCCCCTATTTTCAAAAGGAGATGAATTGGGGTTAGCGATAGTCTAAAAGAAACGCGGCCCTGATTGGGCTTTGGTTAGGACACCTGCAAGGAGGAAATAGACCTTACTGAAGATACATCCCTGTGGTTTTTGCGGTCTTTCCCAGGCAGGTTTGGCCAATCAAAGGTGCTCTATCCTCTAATCTCTTCTTGGACGGGCTCAAGGAAAACCTCTATAAGGCCGCCGCAAACCTTGCTTTGCCCTCCGTTACTTCAGCAGTGAGAACTACGCATAAAAGTTTAGCTCTCCCTCCGCAGAACTTCCGACCCCTTTTTCTTATCTCAGCCTCAGCCAACACGCCGCCTAGGGTACCAAGAATACGCCCGTCAGGGAGAATTATATCACTAGTGCCCGTCTCCTGCAGGGTTGATCCTTAGATGCGGACGGTGGCGGCGAAGAGAAAGGTTTAACCCTGTTCTTATAGGCGGCAAAGTGCGCTATCAGCTTCCTATCTATGACAACCTTCTCCCGCTCTTAGGTGGCCAGTCTTTCGTTTATATCTTATGCGCTACCTCCCAAGCTACCCTTTTCTCCTTTTAACCTCTTTTCCTCCCTCGATAGACCTGGATTATCTCAGCAGGGATAGTTACATTAAGGCATAAGCCACCTACAGCAAAGTTTTATTATATCCTCCTGCGTAACCCGTTCGCCAGACAGAATCCGAGGCAAAATCAAGTCCAAGATAGTGGCCCGGTGATACATGCCGCAGGCACGCCCATCATAGGAGGATGTACGAGGTACGCCACCATGAAGGTGACCCCAGGTAAAACAGGGACGCCATAGGCCACTACCTTCGCTCCTGTCAAACGGATGCCCAAAGGGGTCACATCGTCGGGTCTACCAACATCCCTCCGGCTGTCAGAACCAGGTCAAGGCCCTGGCCCACCATCCCTCTGATGGCTCGCCTTATTCAGAGTGTCATCGACGAGCTCCTTTGCCACTTGGCACCTGTATTGCATCATATCGCTCCTAATTACTGGCTCGAAAGCATCCTTTCTCTCGGCTCTTGTATACTTCGTTTCCGAGATAACCACAACTACTATAAAGTGCCAATAAAAAATCTCCTCCTACTGCCCGACGAATTTCCTCGACCTTAGGTGTGTATTTTTCCTTCGTCACCAGGGGAATAAGCCAAGTACCTGCCACCACGTGTCCTGCTTGGGCAAGACAGTTGTCGGGCAAGGTAGAATGACATCAGGAACCTGATTTACTGCTTTAAGGCCTGAAAGATTAATCTTAAGAAGCCCGGAATACTCAGCTGCAATGTCGACACAGCCTTCGCTGGGCTCCCCTACCGTTAGACTCTTCCCTCCAGAACTTGCAGCCCGGAAGCCAGTCTTATGGCAGCCTTATCTTCACGCATGTCCCTCGGGACCCAATTCCAGTACGTAAATGTACCCTTTGCCTACAACAAGCAGCTCCTGGATGTCTTCTTCCTCAATGATGATGTACCTTTCTTAAAACGGTAACCTTTATATTCTCCACAAAATATCTTGGCGAGGTCGTAGGCCAGAACATAACCTAATGCTATCCTTTAACCTTATCTTTTTTTAATCGCATCCCCTCTGCCTCAGCCCTCACTCTGCATGGCTAGGCTTGAGGCTTTTGAGTCCTTTATCGTCTTTAAGAAGATTTACATCCAAGAAGACACTTAAGTGGAAAACGTATTTAGAACTAATGAGCCTTCTCTCCGGCCCCCGGATGTACTTGTACATCCAGCGGGCGACTGACCTTATCTTTAGTCCCTGCTTAAGCTATCTAGAAAGCCCACTCCACCCACCGAAGGCCTAAAACAAAGACCCTAGTTTTTCCTCTAGCGTTTCCTTCCCTAGAACACCTGGTTAGGCCATGTCCTCTTGAGCTCACCTCTGTCCCCCACTTATATCTCCAGCTACTCCTCGGGATAAGTTTTTTGTGAGTACCTCGTCCTAAGGCCCCAAGAACCTTCCTTATAGTTTATGCGTTCCCAGGTTATGAACTTCGCCCGCTGGAGTCGCCACACCATTATGGCTGCTACGCCTAGGGGTAGGGCAGCCAGTATCAGGCCGTAACCTATCCCTAAGCGCTCGGCTAACATCTCCACGGCAAAGGGAGCTAAAGCATTCCCAAAGCGCCCAAAGTTGAAGGCAAAACCTACGGCGTTAGTCCTGATATCCGTGGGAAAAAGAGCCGAGTAAACTGAACCATAACCGGAAAAGAAACCAGTGGTATACATCATCAAAACCGTAAAAAGAATGGCTAAAATCTTAGCTCTAGCCCAATCTCCTTTCGCCATCAGCAGTTGTGGTACAAGCCCTAGACACATAGAAAAGGCTATAGCGCCCAACATATAACCTATGAGCGTAACTGCATCGCCATACCGATCGGCAATCAGGCCGAAGTACGCATAACCAAGGGTGGCGGCCACCCAGGCCAGCGCAGTATATAGGGGAATCTTCGATCCTGAAAAACCCATCGTCTCAAAGAACCTGGGAACAGAGGTTTGCAGTGCAAAACCGCTAAACATGCCGAGCAAGGATAGGCAGCTCGCCAAGAAAACAATACGCCTGTAAGGAGGGTTGAAGATTTCCCCTAGACGTGCACGGTCGGCTCCTGTGCTTTTTGAGTGCCACAGCGGAGATTCATCAAGCTTTAGGGTAAGCAGCAGCACACAGAACCATATTATGAGCCCCAATCCGATAAAAGAGCCATGCCAGCCAAAGCGGGGACCAAGTAGAGAGAGCAAGGCTGAACAAAGGAGGTTCCCCAACGGGAAACCAACCTGAACAGCAGAGGAGATCCTTCCACGGTAGTTCTGAGGAACTGATTCGTTTCCTAACACAACTGCGGACGCCCAGGTGCCAGCTAGGGTCAGACCGATAATCAATCTTGCCAGCACTAAGCTCCAAGGCTGACTGCTTAGGCCCGTCAGTACAGCTCCTAGGCCGGAAAAAGATAAGCTGAGCAACAGGCCTGTTTTCCGACCGAAGAGATCCGCAATAAGGCCTACCAAGTAACCTCCCAAAACACCTACGGCCAGGGGAGCATAACCCAGAAGGGCTGTGATCCCCCGGCTGAGTCCTAATTCCCCGGCAATTACGGTCAAAAAGTAGGCGAATAAGAAGGTGTTAGCCACCTCTACGGTCATAGCTGCACAGAGTAGGTAGGTGAGCTTATTCCTGCTAGGAAGAGACAAGCTATTTCACTCCGTCCTTATCCTGGGCTTTTAGTGCTCTGAGGACCTTCTCTGGTGTCACAGGCAAGTCCCTTATCCTGACGCCAACGGCATCATATATAGCGTTGACGATAGCTGGGGCTGTGGGCAGAAGAGAGGGTTCCCCAATACCCTTCGCCCCAAAGGGACCCGTGGGTTCCGGCCTTTCCACTATACTAACCCGTATCTCAGGCACATCAAGGGCAGTGGGTAATATATAATCAGTGAATTGGGGGTTCTTCACTTCCCCGTCCTTTAACACCATCTCCTCCATAAGGGCATAGCCCAAACCCATAGCCACTCCACCCTCGACCTGCCCTTCCACAAGCATAGGGTTAATAGCCTTCCCGCAATCATGCACAGCAACTATTCTCAACACCTCGACCTCGCCGGTCTCAGTGTCCACTTCAACCTCTGCAATCTGGGTGGCAAAAACATAAGCACCATAGGGCTTACCGTGCCCCGTCTCGGGGTCCAGGAAGGTGGTAACCGGATTGAAACTGCCACAGCCTATTGGGGGTCGTCCCTTGCCGACTTCCGCTTTTCGCGCCACCTCGCTGATAGCTATTCTCTTCTCTGGAAATCCCTTTACGTATATCTCACCACCGCTGGCCTCTAGGCCTTCAACGTCCACCTTCAGTTCTTCAGCTGCTACCTCCAAAAGGATGCGTTTGGCTTCCGCAGCGGCCCTCTTGACCGCGTTACCTACGATATAGGTTACCCTGCTGGCAACTGTCCCCAGATCAAAGGGAGTGAGTTTGGTGTCGCTGGTAACCATGGTGACATTTTCGTAGGGAATGCCCAATTCTTCAGCAGCAATCTGCGCCAGCACCGTAGTGGAGCCCTGTCCAACATCCGCCGCACCGGTGTATACCACCGCCGTTCCATCCTGGTTTACTTTTACAAAAGCTGCGCCCGGGTTGGCGTAGGAAGTAAAACCTATGGGATAAAACATGGTTGCTATGCCTCGGCCACGTTTTTTCACGGAATGTTTACCTCCTTTCTCCATCCAGCGATCTCTATCGCCCGTCTTATGGTTTCCTTGAGGGTGACGATCTCTAACACCTGTCCTGTGGGTAAAGCTGAATTATCTTCCAGGATGTTCTTAAGGCGAAACTCTATAGGGTCCATCCCCAGAGCAGCCGCTATAGTGTCTGTGTGGACCTCATAAGCGAAGCCCAATTGGGGTACGCCGAAGCCACGCATCGCGCCGCCCACGTTGTTGTTTGTATATACCAAGTAAGCATCGATTCTTACGTGGGGAATGCGGTAAGGCCCTGCAGCATGAATTGACGCTTTGGTCAAGGTAGAATATCCCCACGAAACGTATGCTCCACAATCGCTGATTATTTCTACTTGGCGAGCCACCAGCGTACCATCTCTTTTTACTCCAGTCTTATACTTGGTAATGTAGGGGTGGCGTACTGTTGTAGCTTGGAACTCTTCCTCCCTGGTGTAGACCATTTTTACCGGCCTGCGGGTTTTCATGGCCAGGAGGCATATCCAGGGTTCCATAGTAATCTCATTCTTACCTCCAAAGCCACCACCCACGGCAGTAGAGATTACTCGGATCTTATTCATAGGTAGGCCCAATATCTTGCTCAGATCAGCAGCAACCAAGAATGGTCGCTGGACACTACTCCATACGGTGATCTCTCCCTGAGGAGAAACTTCTGCCACAGCAGCATGGGGTTCAATATGGGCATGTTCGACCATTTGCGTGGTCAAGGTTTCCTCGATGATCTCATCGGCTTCCCGCCAGCCCTGTTCGACGTCACCATAGCGGATCTTGATGTGGGCAACTATGTTCGTATCCCCATGCACTTTGGGCGCCTCGGGCTTCATGGCCTCTATGGGGTCGAAGACCGCGGGCAAGGGCTCATAGTCAACTTTTATCAGTCCCAAGGCTTCTTCAGCGGCTTCCCAGCATTCTGCAGCCACAACCGCTAGGGCATCACCACGGTACCTAACCTTATCATCGGCCAAAATAGGCTGATCCAGGTGGGTAAAGCCGAACCTGTTGAAAGGCACATCCTTAGCAGTGATCACGGCCTTTACACCTGGTAACCTTTCTGCTGCTGAAGTGTCCACTTGTAGGATCTTGGCATGGGCGTAACTGCTTCGCAGAGCCTTAGCATACAGCATCCCCGGCCGCACAACGTCATCTCCGTAAATAGCCCGGCCGGTGACCTGTAAAAGGGCATCATGTCTGGGCAGACGTTTGCCGATCACCTTATACTCCATCATGAGCGGCCTCCCCCCTCAGTTCCGCGGCGGCTTCCTGGATAGCCTTAACGATCTTTACGTACCCGCTGCAGCGGCAGATATTACCCGCAATAGCCTGACGGATTTCCTTTTCTGAAGGACGCGGATTTCGATCCAGCAGGGCTTTAGCTGATAGCAGCATTCCCGGTGCGCAGAAACCACATTGCACCGCTCCGTTTTTGATAAAGGCTTTCTGCAACGGGTGAAGGTTCTGCGGATCGCCCAAGCCCTCGATGGTGATGATTTCCTTGCCCTGTGCCCTCACAGCGAGGACCAGGCAGGAATTCACGGGTTGTCCATCCATTAGTACCGTACAGGCACCGCATTCACCGGTCCCGCAGCCTTTCTTGGTCCCGGTTAGTCCAAGCTTATCCCGCAAAACATCCACCAGTAAAGCATGCGGTTCTACGTCCACTTGGTAGGTTTGGCCGTTTACAGTCAGAGTAATTGTCTCAGGCACTCCCTCTACCTCCCCCACCGTTTGCTTGCTGCCAGGCGGCAGCTAACGCACGCCTCACTAGAACCTCGCTCAGGTGGCGACGATACTCAGCCGAAGCCCGCAAATCCGTGATGGGGGCTGTTTCCCCAGCTGCGATCTGGGCTACCTCCGCAAACAATTCTGGCGCAGGCTTTTGTCCTAGCAACCTGGCCTGGGCCTTGCAAGCCAGGATAGGAGTGGGAGCCACGGCTCCCAGAGCAATACGCGCCTCGATAATCTCCTGTTGGTTATTTAGCATAAGCCCGGCCGCAACGTTCACTATAGCCAAGCTCATGGCCTTCCGCCGGCCAAACTTTATAAAGCTCGCTCCAAAATTGTTGCTCTTTAATGGCACCCTTATTTCCGTAAGGATCTCGTCCTTTCGCAGCACAGTGAGTCGGGGGCCTAAGAAGAATTCCTCAATGGGTACCATACGTGCGCCCGCCTTGGACACGATAAATAGCTTGGCTTCCAGCACCATCAGCGGAGGAGCGGAATCCAACGAGGGAACCGCTGAGCATAGATTGCCACCGATGGTGGCTAGGTTCCTAGTTTGTACTGCACCGATCTCCACCGCAGCCTGGGCCAGCACAGGTATCCTTGTCCGTATAAGCTTGTTCTGAGCTATAGCGCTGAAAGTCGCCAGAGCTCCGATCCGCAATTCCCCGTCAAGCTCTCTAATCTCATCGAGTCCTAAGCCCTGGATATCCACCAGGCAATCTACGTCTACCGTGCTTGCACGCAGTGCCGGAACCAGGTCAGTTCCTCCAGCTATCACCCGTGCCCGGCCCGACGGATATTCGGCCAGCGCTTCTAACGCTTCCTCCAGGGTCGCGGGCTTAAGATATTGGAAGCGTTTCAAGTCCCTTTTCACCCCTTCTGGAGTTGTTCTCTCCTCCCTATACCCTAACTCTTTAAGGCAGCCATAGCCGTTCCTTTAGCAGGTACATGAGTATGAAGGGTAAGGGCTTTAGGAGGCGCTCTGTTAAGTAAGTAGGCTAGCCATCAGCACAGGAAAGTAAAGGCCCAACTGGCAGGATAACCCCTGATGTAGAGCGTGTCCTGCAGAATGGGCCTTATAGACCACCTTTTTCCCGGTTCAAGCACATCGTTGTAGCTCAGCTCTTCTGGTTTCTTCCTCAGGAGCCAGTTGAGTGTAGCTTACACTTCTCACCTGACAGGCCCTCTGGCTGCAGGAAGCTATCGTGTAGGCTTACGTACTAAAGGCAAGATCTCGGGCCGCCCGGCCCGTGGCCCCTAGCCTTCTGGGGCTTCCTTAGGAGATAGGCCCTTTCACACTCTGCATGAAGGCTCAAAAGGTACTGCAACGAAGTGCCTCTGCTAACCTCGGTCGTCTTCTGGCCACCTGGGTATATCCTTTCCCGTGACCTCCTTAGGATCGGCCTTCCTTGGCTTTTACTTCTCTTCTTACCATGAAGCCTTTAAGGCTCATCTTTTTGCATCAAGGAGGAGGTTTTCTAGGGGCCTTGGGGCATAGACCTCTGTGGCCGAGGTTAGCCCCCCTATTCCTTAGATGTTTACCACTACCCTTAGAACCTCTCCTGGGTTTTTGTCCACAAGTTCTAAGGCCTCAGTAACCTGGCTCAGGTCAAACCGGTGAGAAATGAGGGGGGCCAGATCGATCTTGCCGCTCTCTACCACTTTTATTGCCAGTTCAAAATCCCGCGGGGTCATACCCCGGCTGCCGATGAGGGTTAACTCTTTGTAATACATGGCATAGCCATAGAAATCGTCCAAGCTTGCAGGGGCGATGCCAAAGAACACCACTGTGCCCCCTGGTCGTACCATCTCCATGGCCTGGCGAAGGGTGGCGCTGCTACCTACGCTCTCAATAACTATATCTACCCCGCGGCCACCCGTAGCCTCTTTAACCGCGGCAACAGGATCCACGTCACGCGCGTTTATGGTCTGGGCCCCGAATCGGGCTGCAATATCCAACTTCCACTGGCTCCGGGTGATGGCAAAAACAGGATCCGCTCCGGCCAGCACGGCCAATCTAGTCTGCAGGAGACCTGCGGCACCCTGACCCAGCACGGCCACCGTCTCACCGGGCGTTATCTTGATCCTAGATTGCGAGCGTACCACTGTAGCCAGGGCTATGAGGCTCGTACCATCCTCATAGCTTATGCAGTCGGGGATCTTGATGGCATTGAAGTCCGGCACGGCTACATAATCAGCAAAGGTACCGTCCACCTCGCGACCCATGAGGCCCCCGTGCTCACAAAGGTTTACCTGGCCGGTATAGCAATAAGGGCAATGCCGGCAGAAGATAACTGAATTAAGAACAACCCGGTCTCCGGGCTTCAACCCCGTTACCTCAGGACCCACCTCCACTACTTCCCCCGTAGATTCGTGGCCTAGTATCCGAGGCAGCGAGGCAGCTATCTTGCCCTTGTATATACCTACGTCTGTGCCACAGATAGCCGTCGATTTAACGTTCACTAACACATAGCCGGGCTTAACCTCCGGCCGTGGAACCTCTTCTACTTTTAGGTTATAGGGGGTCCTTAACACCGCAGCCCTCATGTCTTTTCTCCTCCTAGCATCACTTTTTTGGCGCCCTCCCTGCAGCAGGCCGAACTTTCCTGGCGTACTTAGCCCCAGCTTCTTCTCCTCTAAAATCTTAAAATCTGCCAAGTATGCCAAGGTGCTGGCCTAGCACCTATCACCGACCTCAAATGTGCTACTGCACAGAGCTAGCTGCACCATTAGAGGCTACATTGGTCTCCGCCAGGGACCAGCCCAAAATTCCCACTCTTCGCACTACTATCTCCTGACCGGCCCCGCGCACCCTAGCCAACAGTTCCCTACGCCTTCCCAGTGGTCCTTTGCTTAAGATGCCACGCTATCGAAACCTTCGCCGCGGACCTTGGCCCCAACTACCGTGGGTACCCGTTCCTCACTCTCTCTGGTAGCCCACACACCACAACTTTTACCCCCAAAGCCCAGGTGCCTTTAGAGGTAGCGAAGGCCCGTGGCCCTCGCTACCTCAGACACCTCCAGCGCTAGCTCAGGAAGTCTTCCTCGAAGGGGAACAGGGTGAGAAGCTGCGGACCCTTGTCGGTAACCACCAGATTCTCCTCAAGACGCACCGTCTGGGTTAGTCCGGGTTTGCCGGCGAAGGTCTCTACGGCAAAGCACATGTTTTGCTTGATCTCCGCCGGATACTGCAAGGAGTAGGCCCGGGAGATCCACATACCCTCGTAAAGGGAAAGGCCGATGCTGTGAGCAAACTGCTGCAGGCTCACGCTGCCGTACTTATCGTCGTCGTAGACGGGGAACTTCTCGGCCACATCTTTGGTGGTGTTACCGGGCTTAAACTGCTCAATGGCCGCATACAGGGACTCATAGCACTCTTTATACAGGTCCTTCTCCTGCGGGGTGGGCTTGGCCGCCACTTTGAAGCAGCGCACGTAATCCACGAAATAGCCGCCTGGCCCCACGGCATTTATGTCCACGATAACCAAGTCTCCCTGGCGAATTATCTTATCCGTGTGCCAACGCCGGTAGGGGCTGGTGTTGCCGCCCGAGGCTACTATGATGTCGTACACGAAATCGAAGCCTTCTTCATACAGGAATTCGTTCACCTTGGCCACTATATAGGACTCCTTTACGCCGGGCTTGAGCCACTCATGCTTTATTCTCCACATGGCCGCATCAGCGTACGCGCTGGAGATTTTCAGCAGCTCTATTTCGTCCGGCGTCTTGATCACTCGAGCAGCGGACATGGCCGGCCAGGCGTTTACGATATTCAGGCCCACACCTGTCAGGGCCTGATAGGCCCGCATGTCCATGATATCTATACCAATCCTTTCCTTCTCTACGCCGTGCTCTTTGAGGACCTCAAGGACGCTCTGGGCCATCCTCTGGGCCATCATCTCTTCGGCACCTTCGGCCCACTTCCAGGTGATGGCCGGCCGGATCCGACCTTTTAGCCACGGTGCATCGATCTTGGCGCACTCCATATCTGAGCCTATGGTTTCAAAAAGCACCGGGTCTGCTCCCCGCGGTAAGACGCAGTAGCGTATAAATATGTTGTTCTTCCAGTTACCCTGGTAAACGCCGGTTACGTAGCGGATGTTCTCGCCCACGAAGAGCACCAGAGCACCCAGGTCGTGCTTTTCCATCTGCTCTTTAGCCCGTGCCAGGCGATCGGCTCTCAAGCGGTCAAAGTTTACCCGCTCCTGCCAATCGGTGGCCGTAGTGCTATAGACCCTCCGCGGCTCATACTCGTGAGGTCTCTTAATGAAGCTGAGATCCATATTACTTCATCCTCCTTTTTTAGGTTGTTAAATTAAAGTAATGGTTAGCCGTAAGCAAAAGACAGGTAAAGAGGTCAGCGGAAACGCCTGTATGGGTTTTGTTTGTTTAACAGGGCCCTCTATTTTTTTCTTTCTTCTCTACTTTTGTTTCGCCTTTTTGGGGCCTTATGCCTTCTTTTTCGGGGCCCAGAACACGCAGTTTAGAGCATAGCCCTTTTCACTTCCCGCCGTCCCCTCCGAGGGATGGCCCTGCCTTTCCTGTCTTGCGCGAGCGCATCGCTTCTTTGCGGGCGGCCTTTCCCGCATGCTTTTTGTACCCCACTATCTCTACGCTCCTCGTTGGAGGGGCATAGACTAATCCCTTTTACTTCTCCTAGGATACCACCGTCGCAGCTCACAGATGAGCTTCTAAATATCTTAGCCTTAACTACCTCTTCAGCCAGGGCATCATCTTCCTTAGCTCTTCGCCGACCTTCTCTATGAGGTGTTCT
The DNA here is from genome assembly GCF_013314835.1 of Syntrophothermus sp. NCBI lineage: Bacteria > Bacillati > Bacillota > Clostridia > Eubacteriales > Syntrophomonadaceae > Syntrophothermus > Syntrophothermus sp. The sequence goes on along the minus strand of NZ_JABUEX010000030.1, from coordinate 16,544 downwards.
TCCGCCTGCCTCTTCAGAGCGTAATACTTCGGGCGGCCGGCCTTGTTTTCCAGGATCCATTCCTGAGCAAAGGTACCGTTCCGCACCTCTTCTAGTATTTTCTTCATGTTCTGGCGCACGTGGTCATCAATTACCCTGGGACCCCGGGTGTAATCTCCGTATTCGGCCGTATCGCTTATAGAGTACCGCATCCACTTGATGCCGCCCTCGTATACCAGGTCGATCAGCAGTTTTAGCTCGTTCAGGCATTCGAAATAGGCGATCTCTGGCTGGTAGCCTGCTTCCACTAGGGTCTCGAAGCTCGCAGTTATCAGGTGGTTAACACCACCGCATAGCACAACCTGCTCTCCGAATAGGTCAGTCTCGGTCTCCTCACGGAAGGTAGTCTCGATTACCCCCGCTCGGGTGCACCCTATACCTTTGGCAAGGGCCAAGCCCACCTCTTTAGCCCGTCCGCTAACATCGGCGTGTACTGCCAGAAGCCCCGGTACGCCTTTTCCCTCCACAAACATCCGCCGCACCAGGTGTCCAGGGCTCTTAGGGGCCACCATGATGACGTCTATATCTTCAGGCGGCACTACCTGGTGGTAGACCACGTTGAAGCCGTGGGCGAACACCAATACCTTGTCCTTAGTTAGTGCAGGTTCCACCTCGGTAGCGAAGACCTCAGGCTGGACGTTGTCCGGAAGGAGCATAACCACAATGTCCGCCTGCTTTACCGCGTCCGCCACGGTTGCCACTTTAAACCCATCACGCTCGGCCTGCGCCCAGGACTTGCTACCCTCGTACAGTCCAACTATAACTTCCACGCCGCTGTCCCGGAGATTTTGGGCCCAGGCATGCCCCTGGCTTCCGTACCCCAGTACAGCAACCTTCTTGCCTGCAAGTATACCCAGATCTGCGTCAGCGTCGTAGTATATCTTAGCCATAATGTCCGGTTACGCCAGTAACCGGTTCCCTCCTTTCGAAGGTTATAGATTTGCTAAGGGCTGCCAAATTGCTAACCTGCCTTTATCATCTTCTCTCCCTGAGGTGTAACGGCAACTCGCCGCCTTACCCAGCCAAACTGGCGCAGATAGCCCTTCTTCTCTAGGTTTTCTATGGAAGCAACGACCTGCATACCCGAATAACCGGTCTTAGCTGTCAGATGTTCATTGTCACTCTGTGCACGCCCAAGCTCGGATGCCGCCTTCAGTATATCCACGTCCTCTTTGCTTAAGCCGTACTTATAGATAAACTCCTTCTCCGTCTCCGGTAGCTCCTCTATCACCTGGTATCCCTTCTCCGTAAGGACAAACCGCAGGTACTCACTTCCGAAGCTCCCGGCTCGTCGTATATACCCTTCCATTTCCAGTCGGTCGATGACGATAACCGCTTCAGGTACAATCCAGCCCATATAGTCCACAACGTTGCACAGGGTATCGTGCCCCGAGGCGATAAGCTTTAGTACCTGCTTTTCTTCCGCATTCAGGCTGCCTCTAGCCATCTGTTTTCCTCCCCTCTCAGTATGCAATTCGTCGTTTGGCCAGTTAGGATAAGCCCTACTCGGCTTATCTGGCTACTCTCATATTCATTGTTACAATCTTGAGCAGGGCGGCCCCGGCGTCTCCTCGGCTGGCCGGGGCTTTGCCCCCACACCATCTGTTCAACCTTCAGCCACATAGCCCGCTCTATCAAGACCGTTAGCCTCTGAGGGTAAGCTCTAGGTATTGCACCTCCCTCTTAGTTTTCCACCAGGGTCCCGTAACTGCCACTAGTGCTGAGACAACTATCATGACCACAGCCGACACGAGGAAGGTAACGTACATAGTGTGCATCTTAGTGGCCCAGAGGTTCGTACCGAAATGCCAGTACAGCCCCACTACTATTGCCGCTCCGACTCCGAGCAGAACCCCTTCCTTCTTCACCCACTTGGGACAGATCAAGGTTCCGAGCAGCGGGGGAAGGGCCGGTACAATAAATGTCGACATCAGGGCCAGCCCGTAAAGGGCACCTTTCTTAAACCAGATGGCCATTGCTATAGATATTAGGCTTACAGCAACCGTGGCCCATCGGGAAACCTTTACCACATCCGCGTTTGGCCAGATGCGGCAGATAATGTCGCGAGCTATGACCGTGGCGTTTCCCATCACTATGTTGTTTGCGGTAGATTGGGTAGCAGCCAGTATCGCCATGATCATAATTACGGCGAGCAGGGGATGCATGTTCTGAAGCAGTACACCAAATACCTGGTCGGTCACTTTTATCCCCGGAACAGCGGCCCTAACATACATACCCGCAAGGGCTGAAACGATACCAAAAGGCAGTATAAATAGCGCCGCTATAATTGCCGAGTTAACAGCCACCTTCTCAGAGCGGGCACTTGCTGCCTTTACCCAGTAATAGGAATTCGCTAGGATGAATCCGCTGTTCATGGCTATCAGGCCCGGTACGGAGTTAAGCAGGAGATCTGCCTTCTTGATGGTCCCAAAGGGGAAGTCGAGCATTTGAGCTGGCACAGGGTTTGGACCGCTAGTTAGAAAGCTAAGACCTCCAAACTTGATGAGACCCGCGGTAAAATGTCAAGACCCTGAAATGGAAATTTTATTAGGTCAAGACGGGAAAAAGGCAATAGGTAATCGGGCCAGCGAATTGAGACAATAATTGCCAGCACAAACAGTAAAAGTGAGCTTGAAAGGGGTGTTTAACCCAACCTCCTTTGACGGTAAATTTGGCCCTCACTCAGCAAGGTGAAGACCATGCGCACTAGTTTACGGGCAGTTAAGACCAAAGCGCGCTTATGATTATGGTGCCTAGCCTCGGTAAATTTCTTACGGTAGAACTCGGCATATTCCGGCTCCCGCACCCGGACGGAATTAGCCGCTTCAATGAGGTAGTACCGTAAGTAATAATTACCGGACCTGGAGAGGGGTATATCCTCGGCGGTGAACTTACCGGACTGATGCTGCCGCCAGGTCAAGCCCGCGAACTTAGCAAGGGCATTGTGGTTTTTAAACCTGGAGATGTCACCTATTTCAGCTACTATACCGGCGGCATAAACCGGCCCTATACCAGGAACAGTGTCTAGTGTTTGGGGAATAGCTTTTAGCTCATGGGCAATGACCTGGTCAATTTTCTTCTGCTGGCTTTCAAAGAACCGGATGGTCTCCAGGGACATAGCCAGGGTAATATCCACAGCCTCCCGCATTTTGGGGTTTAAACGGTAGGAATTGCGGGCCGCCTGTTTAATAACTCTGGCCATCTCCGGGACATCTTTTAAGCGCTTATTGCCGTGCTGGAGCATAAGGTCAACCAGTTCTTCCACCGGCATAATAGCGATTTCGTCGGGTGTCAGGTTACCGACGACGGCCCGGGAGGCTTGCCCGAATATATCGGAGAAGGGGCACTCCTTCTGGTAGGTGGAAAACTTAAGGAATATGAGATTGAGGGCTCTATTCTTCTCCCGAGTGAGGTTACTGACCAGGTGATAGCGAAACCGGGTTAGCCGTTGCAAAGGAGCATAGGTCATATCAGGAGGAGGTGTTGGCCGTACTCGTCCAAACCTCAAGCAATCAGCGATAACCCGGGCATCCAAGGCGTCGGTTTTAGCTATATCCGGGTAGATACGCTTAAAACCGTCAATTACCTTGGGGTTAATCACCGCTACTTCCGCCTCAAAGGCGGAGAGTTCAGGGGCTTCATGCAAAGCCTGGGAAAGGTGCCACCAATAAAGGTTAGTGGCTTCCATGCCAATCTTAATCTTAGTGGCATTAAGAGAGACTGCTTTAGCCACAACCTTTTCCACCAAGTTTTCAGTTCCCGGGAGGTCGTTGGAAACGCTGAACCCGCAGACTTCTTCGCCGGCATCGTCGAGGATGCGGACCACATTGGTATCAGACCCTATATCGACACCGACGAAAAGAGTTTTAGCCATAACCATATCACCTCCTTTCCTGGAGGAATAGCGAACCAAGATTGGGGTATCCCTGGGAACCTGACGTAACAGCAACCTTGCTGATGAGCACTGAACCTTAAGAGACTGGTGCGTAGCTCCTTGCTGAAGGGAGAGCCTCTAAAGGTCGTGCAACCCGCGCGTAAGCGGTTGCCGTCAGGGCCGGGGAGCAGTCTCTCGAAGCACTTGGGAAGTGCAGGAGGAACCGAACTGCCCCGTCTTCGGTTCTACCGTGATTGTCCCAAAGGATACCCCAAAGGTCAAACATTTTTGAGCCAAAAATATATGACCAACTGGAAATTTACCCGTTGGTCATATCATACAAGGAGGAACGCAGGTAAAAGCACATACAGGGCCACAGCACATATGATGAACTGGTAGGCATCCGTCACTACAGTCGCCCAGTTACCACCGGTGTACATGTAGATAAGGGTTGCAATACCGATTATTAGCACTGCAGTAGTGTAATCCATTCGCAGCCATCCAGCTACGATATTAGCAGAACCCACAAACTGCGCCATACCGCCAAATAGTAGAGCGATTATAGTCGCTATGGCCACAACCACTCGCGTTTCGGTGCCGAAGGAAGCTTCGAACCACTCGACAAGGGTTACCGCTCCGGTGCGCCGGATGAAACGTGCTAAAAGCAAGCCAAATATCAATATACTGATACTCCATCCCCATGCTCCCCATACGGCTCCCCACCCGTTGTTGTACGCCGTTCCCGGGTATCCCGCTACTGTTGTCCCAGCAACCTGACAGGCGGCCAGGCTAGACGCTATAACGAACCAGCCTACCTCACGCCCTGAAACCAGGAAGTCCGCACCAGACTTGATCCACCTCATGGCCACGATGCCTATGGCGATCATGGCAATAAGATATATAAAGGCGATTATCAATCCTATGTAGGCTGACATTCCACCTTTTTCCCCCTTTTTAGGAAATTCTATTTAGCCCTGAGACTTGCACTTCGTTCTCATACACAGACCACTGCCTGCAACTTGAACTTCACTTTGCTGCTGTTATATTTTGGAGCTTATCATCCCTCGTACACCTCCTAACCCGACGATTGGCCAAACCTCCATCCAACGGCTACTGCAATGCGTAATAGTTTTCCTTCCTAGGGGTACCCCATATCGGTACCCCCTGGGAAGGAAAAATAGTCTTTACCGCCTACTTACCCTGCTCTAGGATCCTGCGTGCCAGCGCTTCGAATTCCTCAGGGGTAAGCAGGCGATGTTTGATATAGGCCTCGTCCTTTACAGCCTGCACCAGCTCATTAACCTGCTCGTCCGTGGCCGAAAGGCCGAGCTTCTCCAGCCAATGGAGTACGGAATCAGTACCGCTGTTTTTGCCCAGGACAATCTCCGGAGCCTTGTGGCCCATAAGGTCCCACCTCATGGGGAAGAGCTCCAGAGGCAGTTCTCGACCACAGTTCCGGTACCAGCTGGCGATAATGCCGGATTCTATCTTGTAGATCATGTCACCCACGATGGCCCTGTTCTGGGGTACCTGTATGCCGCTTATCTCCCTTAAAAGCTTGGAGGTCTCGTAAATCTTATCATATTTTAGGCCCAGGTCGATGTTGTACATGGTAAGAAGCGTCATGGCCACATCCTCATAGGCCGCGTTGCCCGCTCGCTCTCCTATGCCGGTGATGGTGGTATGGGCCACCTCAGCTCCCGCCGCAAGGGCCAGTACTGTGTTGGCAGCAGCCAGTCCAAAGTCGTCGTGAAAGTGGACCTCTATGGGCTTGTTTATATGTCTCTTGATTTTCCGGATCACTGTCCCAACGGCGTTGGGCGAAAGCCCTCCAAAGGTGTCTACTACCGCCAGGGCGTCCATGTGGCCCTCTTCAGCCACTTTATTGAGCAGATCTAAGCACCAGTTTATATCCGCCCGGGTGGCGTCGATGGGGAAAAACACGGTGTACAGGTTGCACTCTTTGGCGTAGTTGGTAGCCTTGACCGACAGGTCGATAGCTTTGCTCAGCGTCCACTTGTAGGCATGCTCTATCATGTGCTCGCTGGACGGTATCTCTACTACCACGCCGTCTACCCCGCAATCTACAGCCCTTTTTATATCGTCCACCATACAGCGGGCGAAGGCGAAAATCTTGGGACCCAGATTGCGCTTGACTATCTCCTTTATCGCCCTCTCGTCTTCCTTGGATACCGCCGGCATCCCGGCCTCAATGCGGTGAACTCCCACCTCGGCTAGAGCTTCGGCTATTCTCACCTTTTCCTCAGCGCTAAATATCAAGCCCGCCTGCTGCTCGCCGTCGCGCAGAGAAACGTCGTGCAACTGAATGTTTTTCGGAAACTCGAGCCCCGCAATTACGTCCTCAAAGTAGTTCCACGGGCTGGTAAACCATTTGTCCGTCTTCCAAGGCGTGCTCATCAGCCACTTCCTCCTTCATCCTGCTATTGACCCAGGATTCGGCGTTTAGGAAGTCTAAAGCCGGTTCACGGGATATCTGGGGGCCTTTCCCGTGAGCACGCTTATTACTTCCTCCACCACCTTACTCCTGAGTTCGGCCACAGATTCCTCTGAGTAATAGGCGCTATGAGGTGTTATTATCACGTTGTCTAGTGTGAGCAGGGGTGTTTTTACCTCCGTTTCTTCTCTTTCCAAGACATCCAGGGCGGCTCCGGCAATCCATCCCTCCTTTAGCGCTTTATATAGGGCCTCCTCGTCGATCAAGCCCCCTCTGGAGCTGTTCACGAGGTAGGCCGTCCGTTTCATGGCTTTAAGCTCTTTTTCGCCCAGAAGATGTCGGGTTTCCGGGGTCAGGGGAACGTGAAGGGAGATGAAATCTGCCGTAGTTATAATCTCCTCCAACCCGGCGGATTTTACTCCGTACTGGGCAAATACCTCTGGAGGGAGGTAGGGATCATAAGCTATTATTTCGAAACCTAACACCATTGCCTTTCTAGCGAATTCTCTGCTTATCTTCCCAAATCCAATTAATCCCAATACTTTGCCACGTAATCTGGGCATGGGGCGGAACTCGCTAAAAGTCCACCGCCCCTGTTTTACATGGCGGTCCAGCATGGGGATCTTCCGCACCAGGGCTAACAGCAGCGCCAAGGTGTGGTCGGAGACCTCTTCTACACAATAATCGGGCACATTGGTTACCACGATGCCCTTTCGGGTAGCGGCCTCCACGTCGATGTTATTTACTCCTATGCCCGTCCGGGCTATAATCTTGCACTTGCTCAAGGCTCCTATAATTTCCCCCGTGATCTCGGCAAAACAGACGATGATGGCGTCGGCATCCCGGGCCGCTTCCAGTATGTCGTCCCTCTTGTTTCCGGTAGGCCCGACGAGCACCGCATTTATCTGGCCCAGCTTTTCCTTTTCCCACATTATATCTTCGGAAACATAGTCGGTGATAACTACTTTGAAGCTGTTATTCATCTTTTTCCTTCCTTTCTGGGATAGAGTTGCTCTGGCTTAAGGGTACAGCCGAGATATATTATTGGGTAGCGGTCGTCCCGCGTCTGTTTGCGGTAACCGATATAGAGTTTTGCTTTGGACATTGTCTTATTGTCAGACCATAAATTCTCCCAATTTGTACCCGCGTATAGCCTACCCCCTATTTCCACTCGTGCCATTTCCAAATGACGCTCTCGTCTACCACTTGTACGCCGCTTAGACTGTTCTCCACGTCGCTTACATGTTTCTCCATAATCGTAGCCGCTTCATCCTTGCGCCGGTCTTTGATGGCTCCATAAATGCGTGTATGATAGTCCAGGGACCTTTCCATCACTCCAGGGGAGTACATGACCACGGCTACTTGGGCCGCCCAGAGCAGGCCTCTAACCGCGATGAATAGCTCCACTAACACCTTATTCTTCGCCGCTTTAGCTATGGCTTCGTGAAAGGCAATATCCGAGTTGATAAACTTTTGCGGAACCTTTAGCTCCTCCTGCATCTCTTTTAAGGCTCGCCCAATCTCCTCCAAATCTTCGTCGCTCGCCCGCTCGGCAGCCAGGCCGGCTAACTGCACCTCTAAAAGCCTTCGGGCTTCAAAAAGCTCTTTAATGGTTATATGTTCCAGGATAAGTTTGCGTATAAGAGGATCCCTGACGAAGGACAGGACGTCAGTATTTACTATCGTACCTTCCCTCGTTCTAGTGATCAGGCCCATCGCCGCCAGGGCCTTGAGGGCTTCACGAATGGTAGTACGCCCAACGTTAAATTGCTCCGCCAGTTCCCTTTCTGTAGGTAGCTTGTCCCCCGGCTTCAGGCGGCCTTCAAGTATTATGCCTTTTATGTCTTCAGCTATCTTATCGGGTAGCGTAGTACGCTTTACAGGTCGGATGTCCATTCGCTCATCACATCGTTCCTGGCTCTGAGATTATGCCACGCCTTTAGCGATGGCGGTGCGGTGACTCTAACCAGAGCGAAGTGGTTTATCAAAGTAATGTATGAATGTCTGACACTCTTATTTAATATATTCGTCTTTTCCCCGGAAATTCCTGCTGGCAAATAAAATTTTTTGTCCTTAAGTATGAATGTCTGACATTAATATATTATTCGCCGCCCTTCATCGATCTCCTCCCCATCTTCCCCGAGGACACGAAAAATTTTTAGAGAAGCGTCGACAGCACTTCCAGTTGGATTCCTGACGGCCGGGTGTTGACTATTCCCGGCTTGAGCGCCTCCGGCAGGTTCCACGCTTTGGGAATGCCAGGCGAAGACTGCATTCCTGCCCTGTAGGAAAAGGAGGGAGCCTGGCGAAGCTGTCTTCTGTGAAGTTCCAAAAGCTGCTGAAAGGAGCGGATGACCATTGAGGCGACCTGGGAAAGGCAGCGGCACCAGGACAAGCTTCTTCGGCACTCGAAGGATAAATCACGACTCCTGCCTTTTTATACCAGCAGGCTGTACAAGGGTCTTCCTGAGGAAAAAAGGTGCCTTACAGCGAAAATGCCCTCCCCCGGGAGTTCTTTGACGAATGCCTGAAACCCTAAGTAGCCATGCTAAGCTACATCTTGCCTCTTACTAGTTCATGTAGCGATAAGAGGTGGCTATTACCATTTTTCAATATTCAATACATCATGGAATTTTCCTTCCTAAGAGAGGCTATAGTTTTATACCAAAGACATCGAGGAAATAAACAAGCACACATTAGCTCTCCCTTTGCTTGAGAGTTGCCAGAAAGCGAGCTAATATTTCGGCCTGTTCTGGAGTAAGGGCCCTAGCCTCGTCAAGAAGAAGGCGTAAATGCGGCGGGATGATAATAGGAGGTTTTGGGTATAGTAAAAAAATTCCACCATGCCATACCTGGCACGGAAAAATTTTTTTGTTACATACTTTATAGTGGTAACCTGAATTTTTACGAAAAAGTAAGCCGAGAATATTTTCTCGGGCTTTACTTTCCCACCTCTTGCGACGCTTGCATGGCAGTGATGAAGGCAGCGATAGCCCGGCCCGGGACGCCGGAACGCCGGGCCAGTTCCTGCACCAGCGGGTCGTCCTCGCTCCAGCACCTAACGAACGGTTTGTCAGTCAATTTCTGGCGCCCTAGAACAAGTGCTTCTAGGGAAACCCCGAGCGCCTGACTCAACCTGACCACATTTTCCAAAGATGGCTGCTTGCTCCCGCGTTCCCAGTTGGCTACAGTGGACCGTTCCACGCCTACCATCCGGGCTAGGTCTTCCTGAGTAAAGCGGCGCTGGAGCCGCCAGTAGCGTAAGTTGGTCCCAATATCCAGCATCCCCGAAGCAACCTCTTTAATTTAATATTGGCCTTCAATTATTGTTTCCCCCAGAAACATTTTCTCACCCCATTTTATTATTGACAAGTTTCTCAAAAAAACGTATAATGTTTTCATAAGAAACTGCCAGGAGATGCTAGCCATGAGTAGCGTTCTTAAGCAGGCACGCCTAGCCGCTGGTCTTACCCAGGCAGCTTTGGCCGCCCGAGTGGGGCTTTCCCGCTCTGCCTACGCTAATATTGAGCAAGGGCGGAAGAGCCCATCCCTGGAAGTCGCTATACGCCTGGCCGCGGCCCTGGGTCGGCCAGTGGAAGAACTTTTCGCGGCTTCACCCTCGGCGAAAAGGAACTGCTGCGCATAGGCTTTCCTTTAGAGATAGAGGCAGGACATAAGGGGGTGAGAAACGGGGTGGGATTAGGCAGTCCAGAAATACCAAACGGCAGAGAGGGCTTACAGCAGGCAGGAATTGAGGGTTCTAGCTACGTTACACCACTAGAAACCACTAGAAACCAAAGAAGGTTCCACGCACCTTTCCCAGCAGGTGGGGAGCAAAGACTGTGACGAGGCAATCGGTCCACGCTTCCAAGGCCTGGACGATATGCGCCTTAACTGGTTTGCGGACTACTTGGTGGGCGGCAGTGAGATTTCATAGCGTTTTAGCAATTGAATAAAGCTCCACAGAAAGTCTCTTTGGCCTTCACTACAATCCTTGAGTAATTCCTTTACCTCTACGATAAAGTCTTCTTCAGAAATCGCACCTTCCTCTTCATCCATGGCTCTTACGATGGAGGCTACAGAAACGCGAAGGGCGGCGGCAAGGCGTTCCAACGCTTCAAGGCTTGGGAGGCGCATACCCGCTTCAATTTTTGCCACATAGGTCGGATGGAGATCGGCATGTTCGGCTAACTGCTCTTGGGTCATTCCCCGAAATTGCCGTAACGCCCGTAAACGAGCCCCTAGTCTTCGCTGCTTCTCGCTCACATTCTCACCTGCTTTGTTCTGGTGTAGGTTAAACTGCCTAGGCTCAGTATATGGTGGCTACTCAATTTTTATTTTCTTAGACCTGTAGGCAGGAAGGAATAGTCTATAAGTCTGCCGAATAAGACTATTTGTCATTATTATTGGCCTATAAGTCTTAAACTGCAGTGCATAGCAGAAAGGAGGGGTTAAGGCATCGGGGTATAAAGGCTTTTCTTTACTCTAGGACTTGTCTTGGGTAAGGGGGGATTTACGGGAAGGGGAAAAAGTATTCCAACTAGTAAGCCAGAATCAAACCAGAACTATACAAAACCCTAAAAACCGACAAGAAGGAGGAAGAGCTGATGACCAAGAAGGTTATTGTCCTGCTAATTACCCTAGTGTTCGTCCTTGGTGTGGCCTCGACGGCGTGGGCGCAAGTAGGAGATTCCTCAATAACCGCCGACGGTGGACTGGCAGGTACCCTGAACGTAGGAGCGGGGCAAATCAAGCTAAGTTGGACTAATGGCCAAGCACCGGAACAAGCCTGGGTGCCAGTCTGGCTCGGTACAGAATACACTATTGGCGTTACGGCGGAGAACCAGGGAGGGGAAATTGCAAAAGTTCTTTACATTGTCGAGATAACCAGAAACGGTGCATCTGCCACCCCGGATGACGTGTTGATAAAAGGGACAGACCTACAAACGAGACAGACTTATGACCTTGGCTACGATAGTACAGGCCGCTTCTTCTACTGGGGAGACAGGAATAACGGTTTCACCTTCCCAGGCGGAGGAATCCTTAAGGCAGAATTCTCCGTGACGTTTAAGAAAGCTGGTACTTACACGTATAAAATCTACGCCGTCCAACTCCCATAAAGCGAAATAGCCAAATGGTTAAGGGGGACAATAAATGCCTAAACGCGCAGGCTTAATAGTTACCTGCCTAGTCATTCTCGCTATGGGGGTTCTGGCTGGAACGGCGAAAGCCGGCCAGCCCCCTTCCCCTACTGGTGTACCAATTTCTAACGTTTTACAGGGCGAAGTACATGTTACGTCACCGCCCAGCACTGGAGGCGGCGGAGGGGGAGGAGTTTCTTCACCAACTCCGGTTATTCCTCCTGGCGCAGCCACCCCGGTGAGCGACGAGGCCCTGGCTCAAGCTCTGGAGGAGGCCAAGGAAACGGGAGTGGTGGCGCTTGCCGTGTCCGCCGGAGAAAAGGTCTTGGCCCTCACCGTGACACAGTTACAAAAGGTGAGCCAGGCTGAGAAGCCTGTGGTCCTCTCGATATCCGAAGTAAAGTTTACCCTGCCTCCGGCAGCAGTAAAGGCACTGGCAGGGGTAGAGGCGGTCCAGGTCGAGGTAGCAGCGGTTAAGCTGGCCACTGAAGAGGCGAAACGCCTGGTGGCCGGGGCAGTTAACGCCTCAGGCTTACGACTGGTCGGTGACGTGTTTGAGCTTAACGCCATGACGGTAGCCCAGGATGGGACCAAGCAGGTGGTCAAGCGGTTTGGATCGGCCATTCGGGTAAGCCTGCCGGTGCCGGAGGAGGCCAAAGAGGCCGCGGCTGCAGGCAAACTTGACGCCCACCGCTACGATGAAGCTACCAATACCTGGGTAGCCCTGGGTGGCACCTACGATGCCCAGGCGGGGGCTATCGTCTTTGAGACGAACCGCCTCAGCAAGTACGCCGTGCTGGAGAAGGTACCGCCAAAGACCTTTGCCGATATCCAAGGCCACTGGGCCCAAGCGGACATCGAGGCGCTGGCAGCCCTGGGGATAGCTCGTGGTATAGGCCAGGACAGGTTCGCTCCTGACGCCCAGGTAACCCGGGCCGAGTTTGCTGCCTTCTTACTCCGGGCCCTGGGCATAGAAGAAAAGAAGCCAATGGAAAGCCACTTCCGGGATATCAGCCCTTCCGAGTGGTATTTTGGCGCCGTGGAGACGGCCCGGGAAGCGGAACTCATCAGTGGGTACCCGGACGGAACCTTCCGGCCAATGGCTCCTATTACCAGGGAAGAAATTGCCTGTATGATCCAGCGGGCTATGGTCCGGGCCGGGAAAAAGATAGCAGTGGCTGGCGAAGTGGAAAAGATCCTGGCTCGCTTTACCGATGCCAGTGAGGTAAGTCCCTGGGCCAGGGAGGGCGTGGCTGCTGTAGTGAAGGAAGGTATTATACGGGGCCGTACCCCCGTGAGCCTCGTACCTCAAGGTAAGGCTACCCGTGCTGAAGCTATAGTGATGGTAAGGCGTATGCTTGCCAGCCTGGGGAAGATATGAGCGAAGCGGAGGTAAGGGAAGAGACTGGGGTGCCCGGTTCTTCCCCGATCTAATAGGCGGGGGGCCATAAGATGGCCCCTCTTACTTTTACCGTAATTTTACAGTTAATCAAGGAAGGAGGAAAAAAGTGCGAGGGAAGCGTTGCCCAGTGTGTAATGAACTTTCGTTTAGTGCCACAACCATTCGGCCATGGTATTGCCCGTATTGCGGGCAGGAGATGTTTGACGCTCCTGATGAACCCGATCCACCGGAGAAGGAGAAAAGAAACGTGTTGTCGAAGGCTACCGAGGGTTTGGTTGTCCCTCTTGCTACAAAATAACCTTTGTCTTTATGGTCCGAAGCTTACATAGGCTTGGTATGGAGAGGGGAGGGGTATGCGTTATCTTGCGATCTTTTTGCTGTCGGTTACGATACTTGTGGCTATTGTAGTTGGTACCGTAGCCCCGGGAGTATTCGGGAGCCTCCTCTGGCAGGTGGGGTCGGCACTCCAAAGGGTAGCACAGCCATACACCCCACCGGGGTATTCGGATCCGGCCCGGGCGCAGCAGTACCAACCGCTGCAACCCGTACGGCAGGGGCAGACCCTGCCCGTTGCGGGTTTGCCTGTTCCTACTAGGCCGTTGCCACCTAGGCTAGACTTGTACTCTCCGAAGGATGGAGAGGTGGTGAAGGCTGAAGGAGTGCACTTATCGGGTGTTACTGATCCAGATGCCAAGATAAGGGTTGAGGTTGGCTATGATGGGAACCGGGATATGGATTTCCCTGACACCATTCTGATTGCCCCTAAGGAGGATGGGACGTTTTTTCGTATGATAGGCGCGCCCCGGAGGCCGGTTAGAAGCATAAAGGTAACTGCTGTTAGGGGAGAAGAGACTGTAAGTAAAGTTATATCGCTAGTTGATCCGGCTGCTGGTGTTCCTCTAGATCCACATAGTCTTTTGGTGGGGTACTTTGGGAAAGACTATACAGTACCAGGATATAAGAGAGAGGGTATTTCCGACGATGGAAGGCGATATAAACAGACCAGCAAGGCTCTTAAAGAGTTGCTTAATGTAGGAATAACCCGCAAATTTCCCAGGTATAGGGAAGACTACTTCGACTGTAGCAATGCCTCTGCCATGCTGTGGCAGATAGTTACTGATGCAGGTTTTCTTGCCGTTATTGCCACTGGGCCCTCCCCTTGGGATCCAGGCAGCGGTAGAGAACATGCATGGGTACTTGTATATTGCCAGGACAAGCCTGTTCCTATAGAAGCCACCGTTTACACAGAGGGACATCCACTGTTTATCGACCAGTTTATTAGTGCGATTGTGGGTTCAGCCCCCGGCTTTATCAGACCCAGCAGTATAGGAGCTGGAATATACTATGCGCCCAAGAAGATGTACTATGACATCTATACTCCCGTCCGTGAATACGGAGCATTCGGATTAGCTCATGAATGGGACTGGTGGTCGAAACTAAAATGAGTGACGGTCAACGATATGGTTTGACAGGTACTATTTAAGGGTCAGGAAAAACTCCTGGCCCTATTAATATCCTAACGAAAAAGGTGTTGTGAAAGAACGTGTAAACGGCAAGCTATATATAAGTTTATATTGCTAACACGAGCGATATAAACTAAAATATTGCTGGAGGTGATCCCTTTGGAAATACTCACAGCCAAAGAGGCAGCCAAGATGCTTAAGATAAGCGAATATACCCTGCGGAAGTATGCCAAGAAAGGGAGGATACCCGCCCACAAGATTGGCAACCAGTGGCGGTTCTCCAAGGAAGAGCTTCTCGACTGGTTTCACGCTGCGGATCTAGATCTTCTGGCCGAGGAAGCCGAAAAGGAGTATAGGAGCGGGCAGACCGTAAGACTATGGCCCAGGGAGTAGCCAGGTATGTGGGAGGTACACGGCACAAGAAGGGTAGTCAAAATCCTGGAAAAGCTTGAGCCAAACATCAGGGAAGCTGTAGAGAGAGGTTTTGCCGAGCTAAGCCAGCATCCCACTAAAGGGAAAATCTTACGTGGACATAAGGGTTTGCGGTCTCTGGCCGTGACCACGCCGGGAGGTGAGTACCGGATAGTATATACCCTTAAGCCGGAGGATAAGGTGGTTTTGGTTATTCTAGTAGGGCCCAGAGAAGGTTTTTATGAGCGGCTAAGTCGAATATTGCGTGAGTGAAGGATATTATTTCGGGGAGGAGGTAAACATGGGAAAAAAGAGGGGTAATAACGAGGGCACAATTTACCGCCGTAAGGACGGCACCTGGTGCGCCCAGATCACCGTAGGGAGGGATCCCGACACGGGTAAGCCCAAGCGGGTAACCTTCTACGGGAAGACTAGGCAGGAGGTGGCCGAAAAGCTGGCTAGGGCATTAAACGATGTGAAGCAGGGAACCTTTATGGAGCCGAGCAGGCTGACCGTGGGAGAGTGGCTTGATATCTGGCTTAACGATTATAAGAGGCTGGACCTACGGCCAACCACCTGGGAAAGCTACGAGGTCATGGTACGCTGCCACCTAAAGCCTGCAATCGGCCACCTGGCTCTCAGAGACTTACGTCCAGAGCACCTCCAGCATCTCTACAATGAGAAGCTCAAAGCCGGACTTTCTGCGAGGACGGTGCGCTACATCCACCACGTGATCCACTGTGCGTTGAACCAGGCGAAAGAAAATGGCCTTGTGGTAAGGAACGTGAGCGAGGCCACCAAGCTACCCGCCCTTAAGAAACGAGAGATACGGGCGCTAACGTTAGAGGAACAGCAGCGGTTCCTAGAGGTTTTAGAACAAGACCGACTGGGCGTGGCCTTTAAGGTTTTGTTGGGGACAGGTATGCGTCGCGGTGAACTCCTAGGCCTTAAGTGGCAGGACGTTGACCTTGAGGAGGCCACCATCCGTGTGCGCCAGCAATTAACGCCCGTAAAAGGTAAAGCCATTTACCAGGAACCCAAAACGGAAAAGGCCAGGCGGGTAATTCCTCTACCCAGGGATGTGGTATTAGCTCTTAAAGCTCACAAGGCACGGCAGGCAAAAGAAAAACTTCTTGCTGGCCCTTCCTATCAAGACAACGGTCTAGTTTTCTGTACGGAGATAGGCACCCCCATAAATCCCAGGAACTTCAACCGCAAGTTTTACGAATTGAGAAAGAAGGCAGGTTTAGGAGAAGACGTAAACCTTCATGCCTTACGCCATACCTATGCTACTCGTCTCCTGGAACTCGGTGAGGATCTTAAGGTGGTGCAAGAACTGTTAGGGCACAGCAGGATAGCCGTTACTGCCGATACTTATGCTCATGTATCACCGAAACTGAAACGGGATGCCGTGGCCAAGCTCGACGGCATGTTAACACCAAAGAAAACACCCTCCGCCTGACGGAGGGCTCTCGAAACCGGATACGAACCGCCAGGGATTACCTGGCGGTTAAATTTTACCCCTCCTCCCGGCCCGGTTGCAGTACGGTTGCAGTAGAATTTACTCTTTGCAGTACTGCCCGATCCCGGGAGGCCTTGATTTTCCTGGTGGGCGCGGGAGGGATTGAACCTCCGACCTCTTGAATGTGAGTCAAGCGCTCTCCCACTGAGCTACGCGCCCCTGATATGGTGGGCCCACCCGGATTCGAACCAGGAACCTACCGGTTATGAGCCGGCTGCTCTGCCGTTGAGCTATGGG